>NZ_JANMUN010000190.1:0-1597 GCF_031391665.1 Ferruginibacter sp. | reverse complement strand
AGCCATACATAGCTTCAGCCGTTTTATTTAAACCTTGAATAATAAACCGGGCATCAGTAATAATCACAGCTTCAGCCATTGAGTTAGCTGGTTCATCTGTAATAGCAGATGAATTATAACTCACCGAAAGTGTTGAGGGGGAAATAGAAATTGTTCTTGCAGCCAGTTGGTTCATTCGAAATTGGATTGTTTAAGTTACAGGCCTTATAGTAATAACCATAAAGCGTTTTTTTGCTTAATACTTTTAGATGGAACGAATTAAAAAAATGTATTTACAAAAGGTATGGGCTGAAACTATTGAATCTTTGTTTTTCTTTTACTGAAACGTGCATTTACTCAGGATAGTATGTAAAATCACTATTGAGTTATTTGGGTTTAAATTTTATGTGATAAAGTAAGCGATAAATTTCACGATAAATATAGTGTATAAAATGTAGATAAAACGTTTACTTCATAAATAAATGTTTTCGTATCATTTGGAATTAGAAATTTTATCCCTAACTCAATGGCGCCACATTTATATTTTTTAAATATTTATTTTAATTTCCTAACTATAATTTTTAAGCAAAATTTATTTTTTGTCCGGGCATTATATTTTCAAATAAGCATCCTTGCATCGCCCTCTTGTACTGCATACCCATGGGGATCTTTACCTGCACTGTTTGTAAAATACAATCATACATCCCTGCACAAAAGCAACAAAAATCAAAATGACTGTAACTCATTTTATTCCAAAAGAATGTTAGTATATCCGGGAGTAAATAATCCAATCGAAAAGTAGTTTTAAAAAAATTGAACCTCTTAAAGGCCGGTAACTCTACATGATTCTAAAGGATGTTTAACTTCTCTCATATACGAATCAGGCCCTGGGCAATTTTGCAATTCACACTTATAAAATCCACTTTGCTTTGCCTGTGATAATTAGTTGGTTTATTTATGAATGCTTTTATAAAATGTCTTAATTTCGGCTATTATAAATAGTTGTTTAACTAACTAATTTTATTGTATGTCAAAAAGAATTATAAAAAAAGTAGCTGTATTAGGCAGCGGGGTAATGGGCAGCCGCATTGCCTGCCATTTTGCAGGTATTGGCCTGCAGGTGCTTTTATTAGATATAGCCTCACGTGAGTTGAATGACGTAGAGAAAGCAAAAAAAAGCTCATTAGATCACCCTGCTGTTAAAAACCGTATTGTTAATGAGGCATTGGCCGCAGCCATTAAATCTAACCCGTCACCTGTATATACACCAGATGTTGTAAAGCGTATTTCAACCGGAAATTTTACCGATAATATGAAGGACATTGCCAACTACGATTGGGTAATTGAAGTGGTAGTAGAGCGATTGGATATTAAACAGTCTGTATTTACAGAAGTAGAAAAATATCGTAAGCCAGGTACACTCATCACTTCCAACACATCTGGCATACCCATCCACATGATGACGGAAGGGCGCAGTGAAGATTTTAAAAAGCATTTCTGTGGCACTCATTTTTTTAACCCCCCCAGGTACCTGCGCCTGCTCGAAATTATTCCTACACCCCATACAGATCCGGAAGTGGTAGATTTTTTGATGAATTACGGTGATCTGTATTTAGGC
>NZ_JANMUN010000180.1:0-10543 GCF_031391665.1 Ferruginibacter sp. | reverse complement strand
AATTAGATGATGAGGGCGGCGAATTAAAAAACATACTGCAGCTTAACGAAAGGGAAACCGACTTTTTAAAATACGCCTGCACCGAAATGACGTACAAAGAAATTGCGGATAAAATGTTTGTGAGCCCACGTACCATTGATGGCTACCGGGATGCACTTTTTGAAAAACTGCATGTGAAGACAAGGGAGGGTTTGGTGATGTATGCGATTAAGAATGGAGTGGTGAGTGTATGAGAAGGGTGAAAGGGCAATGGTGAATGGGCAATGGTGAATGGGCAATGGTGAATTTGAAATGTCGAATATGGAATGTCGAATGTAGGATTTTGCACGCTGAGGGGGCAGAGGACGCTGGGGAAAAAATATTATAAATTAAATAGTGTTTTCATTGGCGGGCAGCACGTCAATTATAAAAATAAAATTTGTTTAACTTCTGCGTTCTCTGCTGCTCTGCGTGGAACAGTGTGTTGGATTTTGCACGCTGAGGGGCAGGGGATGCTGGGAAAAAAATATTATAAATCAAATAGTGTTTTCATTGGCGGGCAGCATGTCAATTATAAAAATAAAATTTGCTTAACTTCTGCGTTCTCTGCAGCTCTGCGTGGAACAGTGTGTGGGATTTTGCACGCTGAGGGGCAGGGGACGCTGGGGAAAAAATATTATAAATTAAATAGTGTTTTCATTGGCGGGCAGCATGTCAATTATAAAAATAAAATTTGTTTAACTTCTGCGTTCTCTGCTGCTCTGCGTGGGACTTTTTTTATTCTCCTGTAAATACTCAGTTGCTAATTTTTAAACTAAAAGCATAATCATATAACCTATTGCAGCTAAAGCATTGCTGTTACATCAACAAATATTCATTTACTGCTGCCTCAAATCTTTTGCACCCTAAATAAAATGGGCCGACAAAAATGTCAGCCCATTTATAAATTAGTAATTATGCTTTATTAATTTATCCTCATGGTTTGTGTATTCTCATTTAAAGTAACGGTATAAGTTCCGGCTGTGGCTGGAGTTTTAAAATCTCCGCCACCTTCCCACCTGATGCCTTTATTTACACCCACTGCCTGGCTGCCACCACTGTTATCTTCATAATCAAAAGCACCCCAATTATTTCCTGCCAGAAACTTAATGGATTTATTTGCTTTTAGCGCTATTGTAATTGTCCAAACACCATTGCCGCTGTAAGTCATTTGTGGAGAGGATGGTGGATCCCAGTCATTAACTCCGGCCTGGTTCATACCGTCGCCCACTAAACGCATTTCGGCTGCTGGGCTGGTAAAGTATTTAACGTTGTTTACATCACGGCCATCCCAAATTACCCTGTTGCGTACAGGCGAATTAGTAATGTCTGCAAAATTTGAACCGTTTACTTCAAGTGTACTGCCATCGCCGCCGGCTGTGCCGTAACTTCTTGTTTCGTCAACTGCTTTGCTGCCATTGTCCCATGCATTATTATCAATTAATTTCCAACCCTGGTTGGCAACAAAGGTATTAATGCCTACAAATAAATTGGTAGCTGCATTGCCCATTGCATAAGTGGGGAATACATTTGGAGGGTTCCATCCTGCGCCTGTTGCGCCACCTACAAAACCCATTCTTCCCTCACGAATATCATATTTTAAAGTAGTACGGTTTACCGTAATTCTGTAAAAACCTGCGGTGGTTACTTTTAAATTAGTACCGCTGTTTTGAGCAAGGTTACCACCACTGCCGCCATAGTTAACGTCCCAACTTCTGCCAGTGGTTACTTTAAATTCGGCATTGGCCGGTAAAAATATGTAGATGTAATACATATCGTTAAACACACCAGAACGAAGGTCTCTTATTAATTCTGGTGCTGTTGGCGGATCCCAATCGTTACCATTACCTGTTGCAGATTGATAACCACCCGGTAAATACATTCTAAGAATGGGTAAATAACTTTTGATGCTAACATTAACCACATTTGAATATGCAATTGCACCTAATGCCGTAACAGCTTTTATACGGTACTCCACTGTACCGGTATTACCACCGGGTATGCCCGAATTTAAAGCCGTAGCATTCATTTCTCCCTGTGTTAATCCTTTGGTTAAAACAGCTGGGCCTGCCGCAATTTCTAAAGGAGCCACAAAGTTTTTTCCCGCAGAATCATACTGTAATGTATATGTAACAATACCTCCATAACTTTTAAACGATGAACTCCAGTTGAATATATTGGAAGCTAATGCTGCATTGGCTAAACTTAGTGTAACCGAAGTGTTGGCACTGGTTAATACAGAAGGGTCGGCAAATGGTGTAACGCTAACTTTTACAACGTTACTCATGTACCTTTCGTTGTTGTTACTGTAAGAAGATATTAAGCGTACATCAATTGATTGAGCAACGTTTAATTTAAATCCTAAGTTTAGCAGGATGCCGTTTAAATCTCTGCCAGTAAGTGCAGTGTTTAAAACGCCGGTAACGGTTTTAGTATTTTCGTTAGCAAAGTTTTTTCCGGTGCTGTCTATTTCTAAAATATATTTTGTGGTAGCAGAATCTACAGAATACCTTGGATTGCTCCACGAAAAAGTTACGGCTGTTTTATTAGAATCTGCAAGTGCCGGTGCAACTGTAGCGGTTGAGCTGCTTAGTACCGGCGATACACCCAATTGATAAACTGGTAATGCTTCTGCTTTTTTTAGGTTGTCAATTTTATTACAGGCAGTAAAAAAACCGGTAACAACAACAGCAGTTAAAAATATTTTTGAGAGATGTTTCATTTTAAATGTTTTAATGTTTTTAATTAACCAGAAAAAAATATTTATTATTCTACTGTATATTTTCCGGTTTTAAAATCTACTGTTATTTTATATGATTTTGTAACAGCAGGTGTTTTTATATCTCCGCCATCAGGTTTAAAACTGTCGCCATTTACATTGTTGGCATTATTACTTCCTGTAAAACCATATTTATTATTCCAATCGCCATAAACGGGTACAAACAACATGGAGTTGTTAGCACTAAGCACTATAGTCAATTCAAATTTTGATGAACTCACTTTTGTAAAACGCTGACTTACATTTTCCGGATCTCCGCCACCCATCCAGCTTGCAGGTGATGCACTGCCGGTAATATATAGTTTTGCAGGTACAGGATACACTACATCCAAATAAGGCGTAATAATAATTTTTATTACATTGGAATAAAGCGGAACGTTAGAATTGGTGATGTTTGATTTTACACGTATCTCCATATTATGCGGCATATTTTCCAGCAAGCCCATACCCAGTAATAAGGTGTTTAAATCTTTTACTGTTATAGCAGTGGCTAAATCTTTTGGAATAGATTTTTCTCCAATTTTAGGATTAGTAAAATTTGCACCTGTAGTATCAAACTGCAAAGTATAGGTAACATCCTGTGAGCTTGGACCTGTATTAAACTGGTAGTTAGGATTTGTCCAGGTAAAACTTAATGCCTGGTTATCTTTATTGGCAATTAATAAAACCAATGGTGTGGTAGAAGATGCTTTAAGCACCGGAGCTGTACCGCCTTCGAAATAGTTTTTATTTTCGTCTTTTTTGCATGATGCAAATACTACAAGCAGTGTTGTTAAGAAGAAAATTTGTTTTAATATATTTTTCATTATAATAATTTTAGCAGTTAAAAATTAATAACCGGCATTTTGTGTAAGGTTAGGGTTGGTGGTTCTGTTAGTGGTAGGTACAGGAAAAATATTGTACTTACTGTCAACCGCAGTACCTGAAGCTACTCCCCCTTTCCATGGCCACAAATATGTACCTGTTGTTAATAAACCATATCGTACCAAATCGGTACGGCGGTGGCCTTCCCAGTATAGCTCTCTTCCTCTTTCGTTTAATATATTTTGTAACCCTGTAGCTGAAGGTGTAAGATCGGATGCAGCAAATGCTGTTGCACCGGCTCTTGCCCTCATCAGATTTAAATAGGTTAGTGCAGTTGCTGCATCGCCACCTGTACCACCCCTTAAAACTGCTTCGGCATAAATCAAATACATTTCAGATAAACGAAAAACAGGGAAGTCAACATCAGAAAATTCTTTTCTTGAATCCGAAACCGGGCCGCCATCGGCACGGATATTTTTGTATTTGTTTACATGCATACCCTGGTCGAAATTGCTTATGTCGGCAATGGCTACCTGTGATGGTGCGGTACCATATTTAGATGTAGTAAACATGGCACGTTTATCGGTATTACCACTTAAATCTGTAAATAAATCGGCAAGTCCTTTTGTAGTGCGGTAACCATACCAACCTCCGCCAACACCATAATCGGCGGCATCATCACCAGCTGCACAGTGTACAAAAAATGTAGTGTTACCATAAGCTTGTGTACGCAAACCATCGCAGTTTATTGCAAACATAAACTCATCTTTTGCTTTATCATTATCTGCCATAAAAACTTTACGGTAATCAGGATACAAAGTGTAACCGCCGGCTATTACTTTTTTAGCATAAGTAATGGCTTCGGTATATTTAGCTGTGCCGGTATACACCTGTGCGTTTAAATACAACCTTGCAAGCAATGCCCATGCAGCACCCTGATCGGCCCTGCCATATTCAATAGTTTTTACGTTTGCTAATTGTGTTTCCACAGCCTTTAATTCTGTTTCAATATAGCTGAATAATTCTGTGCGGCTTTTTTCACCGGGCTGAAAAGTACCAATTAAATCAGCCTCAGTAATAAAGGTAGATTTACCAAACAGATCAAGCATTACCCAGTAGTTGAAAGCACGTAAAAATTTTGCTTCTGCATTCGATTTTTTAATTTCAGCAGCATCTGCACCACTAATGTTACGCTCTGCAAGTTTTGCGTCTGTCGATTCCCTGATGTATTCGTTTATCAGGGTGATATTATAAATACATCTTGCATAAATTCCTTTTAAAAAAGGATCGTCAGCCGTCCATTTAAGGTTATGAAAATCTTTAATGGTTTGATCATTCCATGCAACCACTGCTTCATCGGTAGGCAGTTCCTGGCAGTTAAATAACATGCGGATGAAAGCCACTTGTGAACCTTCATCCAATCCTCCGCCAATATCCGGGTTACCAGCCGGGCCGGAGTTACCGGTAATTGAAAGTGTTCCATAAATTTTAGCCAATACACTTTTGTAACCTGCTGCTGTGGCATAAGCCTTTTCTGGAGTTAAATCATTAACCGGAAACAAGTCCAGCTTTTTGGCACAAGAAGTTATTACGATAGCAATAACCGCTGACAGCATGATTTTATTTACAAATTTATTTTTCATATCAATCGTAGTTTATAAAATTAAAAATCGAGGCTTGCCCCTAATGAAAAAATACGTGGCCGTGGGTATATCGTATAATCCGTACCGCTACTGTTGGCATTCTCAGGATCTAAGCCAGAATAATTGGTGATGGTAAATACATTTTGCACACTGCCATTTAACCTGAGCAATGCTTTATTTTTTAATACTTTACCAATATTATACCCCAGGTTAATATTATCTAATCTAAAAAAAGAAGCGTTTTCAATATAATAGTCAGACAAATACTCGTTGGTGGTAGTACCACTAAAACGGGTATTGTAAAAATCCGGTACACCGTTTTGTATAAAGTTGATTGGATTTTTTAAAGCCCTTAAAACACCATTGTTAGAATTTAACTGGTTGTATAAATAGTTGCCGATTGCGCCGTGAGCGGCTAAACCAACATTCCATTTTTTATAACTTACCTGTGTATTTAAGCCAAATAAAATATCTGCTGCAGGCTTTTTATACAAATACCTGTCGGCGCTGGTTATTTGCCCGTCCCTGTTTAAATCTTCAAACAAGTTTTCAATTGGCTTGTTGGTAGTTTTATCATACACCTGCTTGTACACATAAAATACATAAGGAGAGTAACCTACTTTAAATTTACCAATCGTGTTGGTTAAACCGCCTCCAATACCACTCACATCAATACCCTGAAAATTAGCATCCTGCTGCTTTAACAGGTTGGTAATTTCAGATTGATTATAAGTTACGTTAAAACCAAAATTCCACGTAAGGTTTTTAGTTGCTATAGGAATAGTGTTTAAAGTAAACTCCACACCTTTGTTCTCCATATTACCAACATTGGTAAACAATTCAATATTAAAATTTGAACCCGGTGCAATAGGTACCACACTTAATAAGTCTTCCGTTTTTTTATGGTAAATATCTATTGAACCAGAAATGCGGTTGTTACTAAACCCAAAATCTAAACCCAAATTTGTAGTGGTAGTGGTTTCCCATTTTCTATTTAGGTCATACGCCGATGGACGCAAAAAACTATAAAAAGTATTGCCAAATTGATATTGGGCTGCTAGGTTACTTTGAGAATAATAAGGCAAATAAGAATAATAATCATTAGCACCAAAATCTTGCTGCCCGGTTACTCCCCAGCTACCTCTTAATTTTAAATCGCTTACCAGGTTACTGTTCTTAAAAAATTCATCTTTCATTTTCCATGCTAATGCCACTGCAGGAAAATAACCTACCCTGTTATCTTTACTGAATTTAGAGCTGGCATCCCTGCGCAATGAAGCGGTTAATAAATATTTGTTGGCTAAAGTAAAGTTTACTCTTCCCAAATAAGACTCCATTCTGTATTGCGGCTTATCCGTTAAAAAAGTAGGTACGCTACCTGCAATAGTATCTTTTCTTGCCGGGTTTGCCGGGTCGGCAATTGCACGGTAACTAAACGATGCAAAGTTTTTTACATTGGTATAAAAATCCTGGTAACTATGCCCAACCAGCACATCTATTTTACTGTTAATGCTTTTTATTTCTTTGGCATAAAACAGCTGTACATCTGCCAGTGTGTTTCTTTTTTGCTGCTCATAATAACTTTTTCTGCCGCCTGTTTTATAATTGGTTGCAGATGCAGAGTCTATGTTGTCATTACCTTTTCCTGAAGCATTATCCATACCCAAGTTAAGCAGTAAATGTAAATCGGGTAAAAAATGCATTTTATAATCTAACTGCACATTACCAATTACACGGTTTACAGTTGAAGTATTATCTCTCTGCTCTAACAAACCTAATGGGTTTCTGGTACTTAACTCAACAGGATTTCCCCCTTGTAACCATTCCCAATAACCACCATTTTTACCCGTTGCATTATTAACAGGCTGTGTAGGATCAAATGTAACAGCAGCACCAATGGCACCTTCATTAGCAAATACATTATTTGTGCGGCTATATTTAAAAGCCAAATTAATGGCCAAATGGTCGTTCCAAAGTTTAGGGTTTAAGTTTAACGATGTAGATACCCTTTTAAAATTGTTTGTTTTCAACACACCATCCTGGTTTAAATAACCTAATGATGCCCTGAAAGGCAACACAAAGGGTAAACCTTTTATACTTCCACTTGCGCTAATGTTATTATCAGCAGCTACAGCTGTTCTGTAAATTTGATCTTGCCAGTTAGTATTGGCAGTACCTAATAGATTTTTGTAGGTGTTACTACCTGTAGCTGCAGCATCGGCATTTATTATACTCCTTATTTGGTCTGCAGAAAGTACATCTACGTGTTTGCTTACATTGGCAAGAGAAGCCTGAGTGGTAAAATTAAATTTTACTTTTCCGCTGGTTCCTTTTTTAGTTGTTATTATTATAACGCCATTTGATGCTCTTGAACCATATAAAGCAGTAGCAGAAGCATCTTTAAGAACACTCATTGATTCAATATCATTAGGGTTAATAGTATTTAACAGATTACCAGAACCTGCAATACCATTACCTTCAACCGGCACACCATCAATTACAATTAACGGATCGTTACTGGCAAACAAGGAAGCACCGCTGCGGATACGAATTTTACTTCCGCCACCCGCAGAACCGCCACCTGTTGTAACTTCTAACCCTGCAACTTTACCCACCAGTAATTGTTCTGATGAGGCAATATTTCCTTTTTGAAAATCTTTGGCAGAAATGGATGTTACAGAACCGGTAAGGTCGCCCCTGCGTTTGGTTCCGTATGCAACTACCACCACTTCGTTTAAACGCTGGTCGGTTTGTGCAATGCTTACATCAATAGTTGTTTTACCTGCTACTGCCACTTCTGTAATAGCGTAGCCAACAGATGTAAAAACTAAGATGGCATTTGCCGGTACATTAATTTTAAATGTACCATCTGCTGCAGTTGTTACTGCAGTTTTAGTTCCCTTTAGTGTTACAGTTGCCGCCAAAACAGGCGTACCGTCTTTACTGTCGGTTACTTTACCGGTAACAGCGGTTTGTGCAAACCCTGCAACTGCGATCAGCAGCAGCGCAATCGTTTGCATAAAAATCCTGTAAAATTGTTTGTTGATTTTTTTCATACATGCAAGTTGTATCGTTTTTAAAAAATTAGAAAGCAGTTGTTAATGTGTATTTTTTACACAATTGAGAATGTGTAAATTTTACGCAAAGTAAGGAATTTTTATTATAAACAAAATTTTGTTAAAAAGAATTTTTAAATTGCTGTGATTACTTAAACAGTTGCCTGATATTCAATAACTGTAATAGTATGGTAAGACATCAGGTGCTTTAATTATGCTGCAACGGGGTATTTACTTTAAAAATCTATACCCACCCACTTTTTCTTTTTCTTCTCGTATTTTTCAAAATTAAACTTGTATAATTTGCCCGGCCGGTGCGGTACGTCCTGTTCCATTTCGTCGAGGTCAATTAAAAAATCCATAGCAAAGAATTTTTTGCGGAAGTTTCTTCTGTCCATTTTAGTATCTAAAATAGCTTCGTATAAATTTTGTAAATCCCTTAAAGAAAATTTTTTGGGTAAAAGATTAAAACCCAATGGATGTTCCTGTATTCTTTTTTGTAAACGCTGGTAACAGGTATCATATATCTGCTGATGATCGAAAGCAAGGTCGGTTACATTTTGTATGTCGTGCCAGTGCAGTTCGTTATCTAATATTTTTAACTTATGGTGCTGCACATTTATTAAAGAGCAGTAAGTAACTGTTACCACACGGCCTGCCGGATGGCGGCTTACTGCACCAAATGTTTCTACCTGTTCCAGGTAAACATCGCTTAAGCCGGTACGCTGTTTTAATATTCTGTATGCCGCCGCATCAAGGTCTTCGCTGGGCCTTACCAAATCTCCTAACAAAGACCATTTTCCTAAATATTTTTTCAGGTCACTTCTTATCAGTAATACTTTCAGTTTGTTTTCATCAAAACCAAAAATTACACAGTCCACCGATAAAGCAATACCATTACTGCTTTCTACTTCGGATTGTATAGCCGTGAGTGTTTTAATATTTTTTACCTTGTCTGTACTAACATCAGAAGTCATTAGAAAATATATTTAGAGTTTTAAATTTTACTTAATCTATTGCTTTATAAATTGAATATAATATTTAAGTTTGTTTTGTTCGATCTTTAAAAAATAAACTCCCTTTACAAGCGATTTAAATTTATCGTTTAATGTTATTTTATACTGGCCTGCACTTAAACTGGCATTACATAATATCTGCAATTGCTGCCCAAAAGAATTTACTAAAGTAATAATTACTTTTCCATTGCCAGGTACAATATAATCGATTATTGCATTTGATATAACCGGGTTGGGAGAAATTTTAATTCCCAAACCATTTTTAAGTCTTGTAATAGTGCTGTTACGTGAGCTGGTAGTAAACTGTGCTGCAGTGTAATTTACTGCAGGTGTAGCAATACAGTTGGCACTTACCCTCCACTCGTACGATACACCAGTACTTTTAACAAATGACGATGGTATCCATTCCGATGGCCTGATCCAGCTCGAGCACGCCCTGCGAGCCGTTGGCGATGTTTATGTGGTGGCGCCGGCATCGGAAATGAGCGGTGCATCACACAGTCTCACCCTCGCCCGACCGCTTCGCATCCGCCAGATTGATGCGCGTCATTGGACGGTCGATGGCACACCCACCGACTGCGTAACCCTGGCGCTAAACAAGATCCTACCAGCTGAAGAGCTTCCCCATATTTGTGCTTCCGGGATAAATCACGGTGGTAACCTGGGCGATGACGCCACCTATTCAGGTACGGTCGCGGGAGCATTGGAGGCGACTATCCTGGGTGTACCAGGCTTGGCCTTCAGTTTAGTGGCCCGGGAGAATTTTGATTTCACAGCGGCAGCGCAGTTTGCGGTTACCGCCATTCGCAAAGTTTTGGCCGAGGGACTACCGGAGGGGACGCTACTGAACATCAATTTTCCGCCTGGTGAGATCAAAGGCGTCAAGGTGACTCGACAGGGAATTAAGAACGCTCGGCCAGTAATCACCGAACACATCGACCCTCGGGGAAAGCCCTACTTCTGGATTGGCGAAGAATACTTTAATACCAACTCTGCCGACGGCACGGATTACTATGCTATCGATTCTGGCTTTGTATCGGTTACGCCGCTTAGAAGCGACATGACTGACCATCAGGCGTTAACAGCGATCGAGACATGGAACTACTTGAAAGCCGAGGAGCTGGTGCACGAAAGTTAATAAAGAGTTTCGAGTTCAGAGTCCCAGGTGCTGGAACCAGTACAATAACCAGATAGACCGGTAGCGTCATGTTTTCAGTTAGCTGCGTG
>NZ_JANMUN010000165.1:0-26256 GCF_031391665.1 Ferruginibacter sp. | reverse complement strand
CTCTTTTCTGTTTTAGGAAAACTTGCACTTAGTACGGTGTATAAACTACTGCCCAGCACATCGCCGTTGAAGGCTACACCAGCAATATTTTTTTTCAATTCGTCCATCATGTAGTACTTGAGTGTACCAATTGAGGCGCTGTCTTCTTCGTAATTGACCGTTGCCATTTCCAATGCTTTGGCAAAGCCCACAATGCCGTAAAGATTTTCTGTACCAGCCCTCATGTTACGCTCCTGCCCGCCACCGTGTACAAAGGGTTTTATTTTTACATTTTCGTTGATGTATAAAATGCCCACGCCTTTTGGCCCATGAAATTTATGTGCAGCACCGGTAATGAAATGCACGGGTGTATTTCTTAAATCGAAAGGAAAGTGACCAACAGTTTGTACCGTATCGCTGTGGAAAATGGCATTGTATAATTTACATAAATTACCTACTGCATGAATGTCTAAAATATTTCCAATTTCGTTATTGGCATGCATTAATGTAACTAAAGTTTTTTCGTTGCTGGCGGCTAATAGTTTTTCAAGGTCTTCAATGTCTACATGACCGTTAGGTAACAGTTTTACGTAACTCACTTTGGCAATGTCTAAATTATCGGCATGCTCTACAGAATGTGATACGGCATGGTGTTCGATAGGAGAAGTGATGATATGTTTGCAACCGAGATCTCTTATAGCTGCTGTAATTGCTGTGTTGCTGCTTTCAGTTCCGCCGCTGGTAAAAAATATTTCGGCGGGGTGTGCATTTAAAATTTTTGCTACAGATTTTCTGGCACTTTCAATAGCCATTCTTGTTTCTCTGCCATAAGAATAAATAGAAGAGGGGTTGCCAAACTTTTCGGTTAAATAAGGCATCATGGTTTCTAAAACCTGAGGGTCAAGTGCGGTGGTGGCTGCGTTATCGAAATAAATTCTATTCTGTTCCATAAGCCCCAAACCCCTAAAGGGGCTTTCCTTTGTTAGATTATTAATATTGTTAAACACTCCAATTGACGTAACCTGTTATAAATCTTTTACACTTTGCAGTCCCCCTTTAGGGGCGGAGGGGCTTCCTCACATCATCTGCCCAATATCCTGCATCAACCTCCGGGCAATATTATCCGATGTGGTTTCAAAATTACTTTCGGCATAAATACGAATGATGGGTTCTGTATTGCTGGTGCGTAAATGCACCCAGTCGGTATCAAACTCTATTTTCAATCCATCTTCGGTATTTATTGGCTGATTTTTATATTTATCTTTTATTTTTTCAAAAATTTCTTTTACATCGGTACCATTTTCTAAAGCAATTTTATTTTTGCTCATGAAATAATCTGGGTAAGTATTGCGTAACTGCTTAATAGTTTTTTGAGTGTTGGCCAGGTGCGTTAAAAATAATGCAATGCCAATTAATGCATCACGGCCATAATGCAGATCCGGTACAATAATACCGCCATTACCTTCACCGCCAATTACTGCTTTAACGGCTTTCATTTTATTCACCACATTAACTTCACCCACTGCACTGGGAAAATATTCGCCGCCATGTTTTACCGTAACATCTTTTAATGCTCTTGTAGAAGACATGTTGCTAACTGTGTTACCGCTTTTTTTACTCAGCACATAATCAGCCACTGCTACTAAAGTATATTCTTCGCCAAACATGCTGCCATCTTCACAAACAAAACAAAGGCGGTCCACATCGGGATCAACTGCAATACCCAGGTGTGCATTTTCTTTAACTACTTCGCTGCTTAATTGTGTGAGGTGTTCGGGCAATGGCTCGGGATTGTGTGCAAATTTGCCATTTACTTCTTCGTTAATTACCACAATATCTTTTACTCCCAATGCTTTTAATAGCGCCGGTACTGCAATGGCACCGGTGCTGTTAACTGCATCTATAACAATTTTAAAGTTTGCTTTTTTTATTGCAGCAATATCTACTAATGCATAATTTACTACAGCATCAATATGTTTTTGTAAGGCGGTTTCATCTTTGGTGTATGTGCCTAATTTATCAACCGGGGCAAAATTAAAATCTTCTGCTGCGGCTACATCTAAAATAAATTTTCCTTCATCGCCACTGATAAATTCGCCTTTGTTGTTGAGCAATTTTAAGGCGTTCCATTCTTTTGGGTTGTGGCTTGCCGTTAGTATAATGCCACCGGCTGCGTTTTCAAATTTTACAGCCATCTCAACAGTGGGAGTGGTGCTTAAGCCCAGGTCTATAACATCTAAGCCTAATCCCATTAGTGTATTGGCAACAAGGCTGCTTACCATTTCGCCACTTATTCTTCCATCACGGCCAATAATAATTTTATGATTATCGCTTTGCTGCATCAGCCAGGTGCCATAGGCTGCAGAAAATTTAACAACATCAAGCGGAGTAAGGTTATCATTTGTTTTTCCGCCGATAGTGCCTCTTATTCCGGATATACTTTTTATCAGTGCCATACGCTGCTATTTTAGGGATGGCAAAGATAAGAAAATTTACCCCTATCTGCTAAAGTGAAACGATTGCGTTAATATTTTTATTTAATTTTTGCGGTTTGCTGTTTTTGGTTTGTGTACATCTCGTTTAGAAGTTTAGGGTTTAGGTGTTTAGTAACTAAGTGTTTGCAAAATATCGCTGCTAAACTTCTAAACCCTAAACTTCTAAACCTTTACCTTTGCCTGCATGCAACAATCCTGGTTTAAAGATTGGTTTAACTCTCCCTACTATCATCAACTCTATTTTAACAGGGATGAACATGAAGCTGCTGCATTTATTGATAAGCTAATTGATTATTTAAAACCTGCTACCGGCAGCACTATGCTAGATGTGGCATGTGGTAAAGGCAGGCACTCCATTCAGTTAGGAGGCAAAGGTTTTGATGTAACCGGAATTGATTTAAGCGAAGACAGCATTGATGAAGCATTAAAAAGCGAGGCGGAGAATTTACATTTTTACCGTCACGATATGCGGCTACCCTTCTGGATAAATTATTTTGATTATGCCTTTAATTTTTTTACCAGCTTTGGATATTTTAAAACCAGGCGGGAGCATGATAATGGCATACGAACCATTGCACAAGCTATAAAACCCGGCGGTTGTTTTGTGATGGATTATTTGAATGTGCATTATGCCGAAGATCATTTGGTGCACCAATCCGAAAAAGAAATTGACGGCATAAATTTTATTATTACCAAATGGTTTGATGAAACACATTTTATAAAAAAATAATTATTGAAGATGAGTGTATGAAAGAGCCAATGATTTATACAGAGAAAGTTGCTAAATTTTCTTTAGGAGATTTTACTGAAATGTTTGCTTACCAGGGCATGCAGATACAGGAAGTTTTTGGCGATTATAATTTTGCCAATTATGATGTAAGAAAAACACCGAGGTTGATAATGATTGCGAAAAAGTCGTGAGCGGTGAGAGGTGAATTGTGAATTGTGAGTGGGCAATGCTTGGCAGTATTATGCTTTTTATTCTATAATGATAACCTCAATTACAACCCCCACTAATTTTTTTAAATGCGTGAGTTGATAAAGGCAATATATAATTTCATACTGCTATTCACCATTGACCACTCACCATTCACCATTCACACCCTCATTTTTTTCGGTTATTCACCAGCATCCATTTACTGGTTTCAAAAATGGCAGAGGTTAATTGCGATAATTTATTTTTGATAGAATCTGATTGTTGTGCGGTAAGCGGCGGTAAACCATCTTTTACCGGCACTAGCTCCTGCTGGTTGATGTTGATATTTTTTATAAAATAATAATCATCTGTTACCACTCCAATATTTCCTTCGTCGTGGTGAATGATAAAAGCAGCGTTCAAAATATTTTGCTGATTAATAACATCTCTGCCTAAAGTGCTGTTGGTATAAGGCTCATGCACCATGCCGGCAAGAGTGGGTAACACATCAATTTGCGAAACTGTATAGTTATACGTTGCTGGTTGCAGTAATGATGGCGAATAATACAGCAACGGTACATGCTCATCGCTTAAGCGGTGAGAGTTCCATGCTTTTGGATACACCGCACTTGATTCCCCTTCCACACCATGATCTCCAACAAAAACAAAAATGGTATTATTAAAATACGGTTGTTGTTTTGCTGCTTCCATAAATTTTTTAAAACAAAAATCAGTATAGTAAAAAGCCTGGTATTCTTCCTGCGATTCAAAACCATTTTTTTTCAACGTCTCTTTATCAACTATGTCACAGGTAAATTCTTTTTCTGTAACTGGTATCATGTAAGGCCGGTGGTTATGTGCGGTTTGAATTACTGCAAAAAATGGTTTGGTTTGTTGTTTTATTACATCTGCTGCTTCGGTAAATAAATCCCTGTCGCTAATGCCCCACACACTTATTTCAGGCGATTTGTATTTTCCTTTTTCATAAATATTTATGCCTTCTACATTACCCATCAATCCACGAAAATTATTAAACTGGCTTCTGCCACCAATAAAATAAAATTTTTCGTAGCCTTCAAAATTATTGATGATGGTTTGCTGGTTTACTGCCTCGGGGTTTTGGGTAGAAAATTTTGCCAGCTGCACATCGGGTATGCCGGTAATGGTGGCAAAAATTCCACGGGCCGTACCAAAACTTGGTGTAAAACAACGGTTGAAAAAAACACCTTCTTTACATAATTGATTAAAGTACGGAGTGCTGTTTAATTTGTTGCCGCTCATGCTGCTTTTGTACATGCTGAAACTTTCGCATAATACCAAAACCACGTTGGGCTTGCTTTCCAGGCTGCGGCTGTTAGGCAGCACTGTTCTTTCGTAATTATATTTTAACTGGGTAATGGAATCTAATTGCAAATAATCAGCAATACCCGGATAATATTTTGCAGCACCGCTTGTATTAAAATCGGGCTTGCGCTGTTTTAAAGAAGTAATAAAATTTTGAAATGGGTTTAATGCCAGGTAACTTTTAAAATTATCATTCAGTTTATACGCATCCTGCCTTGTTAATGGTTTTAATTGTAAAAAGCCAAATACAAACCAAAACATAATTAAGAGTGCCAGTAAATACCAACGGCGTTTATATTCAAACTTATGCCAGTAATTATTGGCATCTACAGTGCCATGTGTACGCCTGAATAATTTTGCAGTAAAAAAAACTGCAATACCCAGGCCAATTAAAATCCAGATGATGGGATATGATTGCCAAACCATGCGTATCATTTCGTAAGGGTCATCCTTAAAATTTAATGCACTGGCGCCAATTCTTGTATGGTTGTAACTGAAGTTGCCAAAATCGGCACCATAAAAAAACATGATGAGTAATGTAACTATGGATAAATAAATGGTCCAAACTTTTTTTGTTCTTGCAGAATGAAAAGGCGAAAATCTTTTAAATATAGATAACACAATAATGGGGGAGAGGACAATGGCTATCCAGCGTAAATCGTATTTAATTCCTAACCAAAATGAAGGGCCTAATTCAAATACGCTGATGGTATTTGGTTTAAAAAGAATTACTGTGGCAATGCGAAAAGCTGTAAACATACAGAGATAGATAATAAATATTTTTATTATCCACTGAATGGTTTTAGAAACTTTCCATTTTTTCATGCTGATTTTTCCTTAAGCTTAAACAGGTGCAATATAATAATCAATAGGGAGAATTACAGTGTTATAATTCAAACGGTAAGGATGGCGTTTCAAAACCTTACAGGTTTGAAAAAATATTTTTATTTCTTCTTATTATTCAGCAATAAATATTTTGCTGTTTCGTAATAGGCATCTGTTAATGTAGATAAATAATTTTTAACGCTGTCGGTTTGCGTATTTTTTTCTACCGGATTATTATTTGTTACCGAAACAAAATCCTGTTTACCCGATTTTAAATTTTTTAAAAAATAATATTGATTACTGATTAACCCCACTGTTTTTTTATCGTAATCAATTATAAAAGCAAATTTTTCTCCTCTAAAAACAGATTTAAATTGAGCAGAAGGAACTATTGTGTCGAATAAATTTCTTCCAAAAGTAGTATTGCGGTAAGGTATTTTTACAAGTGATGCTACAGAAGGTAAAATATCTACCTGGCTGCATACTTCATGTATTTTTTTTGGCTTAAGTAATTTTGGGGCGTAAAAAAGTAAGGGTACATGTTCGCAGGTAAGCCCCTGCTCTGTAAAACTTTTAGGCAACATGTCTGCGGCATTTCCCCGTATGCCATGATCCCCCACAAAAACAAAAATAGTATTATCAAAATATTTTTCTTTTTTTGCAGCTTCCATAAATTGCTGAAAACAAAAATCGGTGTACCTAAATGCATTCATCTCTTCATTATTCTCAAAACCAAATTTATTTAAGCTGTCGTTTGAAAAAGATAATTTTTTAAAAGCGCCTTCATCTTCTTTTGGTATGGTGTATGGCCTGTGGTTATCTGCTGTTTGAATAATAGCAAAGAAAGGTTTGGTTTGTTCTTTTAAAACTTTATTGGCTTCTAAAAATAAATTTTTATCGCTGATGCCCCACACATCAATTTTTGCTGCTTTATAATCCTGCTCTTCATACAATTTTAAATCATTAATGTTGTTGGTTAACAGTCCACGTATATTTGCCCAGGTAGCACTGCCGCCTAAAAAATAAAAGTTATTATAATTTTTAAAATCATTAATTATGGTATGCTGATTTACAGCATTGGGGTTGCGGCTTGCAGTGCTGGGGCTTTCCACATCGGGTGTGCCGGTAATTGTTGCCCAAACGCCACGGGCTGTGCCGTAAGAAGGAGTAAAACACCGGTCGAAAAAAATACCATTGTTGCACAACTCATTAAAATAAGGAGTAGTGTTTAAAGGGTTACCGTACATGCTGCTTTTGTAAGCGCTGAAACTTTCGCAGATAACTAATACTACATTGGGTTTGGGTGACGTTGTATCTGCAACAATAGTTTTTCTTTCATAATTTAATTGTGTACTACCGGGCTGCTGTACCCCAAAATAAGCTGCCATCAGCGGATAATATTCTTTTACTTTTTTTAAATCGTAAGTGGAGTTTCTAAAACTTAAGGTGCTGAAAAAACTTTGAAAGGGATTAAGCGCCAGGTTGGCTTTAAAGTCATCGCTTAAAGTAAAGGCATCGCTCCACCGCAGTGGAAATTGCCCAATCTTTCCAAAAATTAAAGCGGTTAATAAAAAAAAGGAAATAAAATAATATGCCACACCTCTTCTCTTATAAAAACTATTTTTTTGCAAATAGCTGTTAAGTAACCTGCCAAAAATAAATCTAGATAAAATAAATAATACAATAATAGCAATGCTAACTTTTATTAAAGGATAAGTTTGCCACATCATAGTAAAAGATATACCTGCATCCTGTAAATAATTTAATACGGTGGCATTCAGCCGCTGGTGCAAATAATCGAAATGATAAAAATCTATAAAATAAAACAATACCAAAATTGTAAACAAAACGGGCATTAAAAAATTCCAAAATTTTATTGCTGCAATATTTTTAAACGGGTTTAAAAACGAAATAAAAGTAAGCAGCAGCATAGCTAAACTAACTATGGCGGCAATCCGGGCATCAAACCGTAAACCCAATAAAAATGCAGAGCCTGAAAATGCTTTACCGGATGGATTGTACTTTAAATAAAATAATATTCTAAAAATAGTCATGGTAAATAACAACACTATTACCACCGAAAATATCCAACGCAATGTTTTGGGAATTCTTTGCAAAAAAAGCATTAATCAATATTTTAGTTAATGTACCTTTCTTGTTTTTATTAATTTAATGAAAACAAGCTTATTAGTAAGTCTCAAAACTATTGTTGCAGTTCAGTTCCCCTTTAGGGGTTGGGGGCAACAATAGCATCCTTATTATATTTTATCCGGCTGCTAAATTAGTTTAATTATTTTTGGGTGATTATAATTTAACAACCATGGTACATTAATGCAAGAGTTGCTTACATACGACAGGCAATTATTTAAACAAATAAATTACTACTGGCACAACAGTTTTTTCGACTGGCTGATGCCTTGGTTGCGTAACTCCAATATGTGGGTGCCCTTGTATCTTTTTTTATTGCTTTTGGTTACCGTTAATTTTAAAAAAAATGTATGGTGGTGGGTAATTTTTGCCGTTTGTACCGCCATACTAAGCGACTTTGTAAGCAGTAAGATCATTAAGGAAAATTTCTACCGGGAAAGGCCCTGCAATAATGCTGCTATTGCAGACTGGATAAGGGTTTTAGTGGCTTACAGGCCACAGAGCAGCAGCTTTACTTCATCGCATGCCGCTAACCATTTTGCCATGGCAACATTTTTATATTTAACTTTAAAAAAATACTTTGGAAAGTGGCCACTAACTTTTTTTTTATGGGCCTTTAGTATATCTTTTGCACAGGTGTATGTAGGGGTACATTACCCACTTGATGTATCTGCGGGGGGAGTAATTGGAATACTTATCGGATATTTGTGCGGAAAATCATTTACTGTTAACTACGGATTACTTTATTAACTATGGTGGAAATTTTAATAATACTTGGCCTTATCCTGATTAATGGGATTTTTTCAATGGCAGAAATAGCTTTGGTATCTGCCCGTAAAACCAGGCTTGAAGTACAGGCCAATAAAGGTGATGAGAAGGCAAAGGCAGCTTTAAAATTATCCAATCACCCCGATGTTTTTCTTTCTACTGTGCAGGTTGGTATAACACTTATCGGTATTTTAACAGGTATATTTTCAGGCGAAAAAATTAAGACACCTGTAGTTGAATATTTTAACCGTTTCGAATGGTCGAGGGATTACAGCAATGGAATTGCAACTACTATTATAGTAGTTATCCTTACTTATTTTTCATTGGTGCTGGGCGAACTGGTGCCTAAAAGAATTGGTTTGGCCAGGCCCGAATTTATTGCTAAAAATTTTGCAAAACCCATGGGCTGGTTAAGTAAACTTACCTTTCCTTTTATATGGTTATTAACTTCCAGTACACATTTAATTGTAAAACTTTTTAACCTTAAAGTAAAAGATAACCAGGTAACAGAAGAAGAAATTAAAGCAATGATATCGGAGGGCAGTGAACATGGTGCTATTGAAGAAGAAGAAAAAGATATTATTGAAAGATTGTTTCATTTAGGTGATAGAAATATTACATCGCTGATGACGCACCGTACCGACATCGCCTGGTTTGATGGCAGTGAAACAGTGCAGCAGGTAAAAGATAAAATGGATAAAGTTATTTACAGCAGTTACCCGGTTTGCGAAGAAACGGTGGATAATATAAAAGGTATTATCAGTATAAAAGATTTATTAAAAGCTGCCCCTGATAAATTATTAAAAGATATTGCAAAGCCAGCTTTGTTTGTGCCAGAAAATAATACCGCTTACCAGTTGCTGGAAAAATTCAAGCAAACAAAAATTCACAGTTGTTTTATTGTAAACGAATACGGCACACTGGAAGGTATGATAACGCTGAATGATATTTTAGAAGCCATTGTGGGTGATGTGCCGCAAACCGGCCAGGATGAATATGAAATAACAGAAAGAGCTGACGGCACTTATTTAGTAGATGCTCAAATTCCTTTTTATAATTTTTTAAGCAGGTTTGAAAAAACCGAGTGGATGAATGAAGCTGAACATGATTTTGATACGCTTGCAGGTTTTGTTTTACACGAACTGGAGCACATCCCTAAAACCGGCGAAACATTTGAATGGCGGGGTTTTTCTTTTGAAATAATTGATATGGACGGGCAAAGAATTGATAAGTTATTATTAAAAATTTCGGAAGAAATAAAAGAAGAAATGGAGGAGTAGGCAATGGGCAATGGGCAAAAATAGGGCTTCCTAATTTAGTGTTTAATTGACAATTCACCATTTACCATTTATCACACACCATCTCATCCTAAAGCCGGCCTTGTTGCAATACCATCATTAATAATTTTTAAAATTCTTTCTCTTTCTTCTCCAATCAAAGTTAGTCTTGGGGCTCTTACAGCTTCTGATCCTATGCCTGCCTGTGTTTCTGCAAGTTTAATATACTGCACTAGTTTAGAATGAATATCCAATTCTAATAATGGCATAAACCATCTGTAAATTTTTGTTGCTTCAGCAATTTTTCCAGCCTTTACTAAATTAAAAATAGTAACAGTCTCCGCCGGAAAAGCGCAAACTAATCCTGCCACCCAGCCATCGGCACCCAGGCAAAGTTCTTCCATAGCCAAAGTATCAACACCGCATAAAATTTTAAAGCGATTTCCAAAGCGGTTAATCATTCTGGCTACATTAGTTACATCACGGGTACTTTCTTTTACTGCCTGTATATTTTTGCAATTGGTTAAATCTTCAAACATATCTAATGTAACATCTGTTTTATAATCAACAGGGTTATTATAAATCATTATCGGCAAATCGGTGGAGTCGGCAATAGTTTTAAAATAAGTAACAGTTTCCCTGTGGTCCGTTTTGTAACGCATAGGCGGCAAAGCCATTAAGCCTTTAGCACCCCATGCTTTTGCGTAAGCAGCCTGTTGCAGTGCTTCTTTTGTTGCACCTTCTGCAATATTTAAAATTACAGGAATTTTATCGGCACATTTTTCAATAGCAAATTTTATAAGTGTTTCTTTTTCATTGGTAGATAATACACTTGCTTCGCCTAAAGTGCCACCCAAAATAATGCCGTTTACTCCTGCAGCTAATTGTGCATTTAAATTTTTTTCAAACAGCGGAAGATCTAATTTATCATCGGCCGTAAATTTAGTTGTAAGTGCAGGCATAACGCCACTCCATTCAAAACCCATCGTTTTATTTTTATTGTAAGATATTAAAAAAATACACATCAACCGATTTCGCAAACGATTTCTGTAAGGTTAATTTTTAAATGCTTCTTTTATTGAGATACAATTTTTACATTCGATTTACAATTGTCATTTTAATAGTTGCTATCATGAAAAAAAATATTTTCTCAGCAGTTTATTATTTAGTTTTTATTGCTGCATTGTCATCTTGTAATTCTTCAACAACAGATAATAAAGTAAGTTCAACTGAAATCAGCGACCGTAAATGGTGGAAAGAAGCCATTGTATATCAAATTTATCCCCGCAGTTTTAAGGATAGTGATGGCGATGGAGTAGGAGATTTGAAAGGGATAATTTCAAAATTGGATTATATAAAAAGCCTCGGCATTACTGCAGTATGGCTTAACCCTATTTATGCTTCGCCCAATACCGATAATGGATACGATATAAGCGACTACCGGAACATACAGCAAGCATTTGGCACCATGCAGGATTTTGATAGTCTGATTAAGGGAATGCATGACCGGGGGATTAAACTGGTAATGGATATGGTGCTTAATCACAGCAGTTCCGAACATGAATGGTTTAAACAATCCAGGAGTTCACGTAATAATCCTTATCGCAATTATTATCACTGGTGGCCTGCCGAAAAAGGAAAGCCTGCACCAAGGTTTAGTTTTTTTGATGTAAATGGCGACGCATGGAAATACGATTCCCTCACTAATGCTTACTACCTGCACATTTTTTCTGATAAGCAGCCCGATCTTAACTGGGAAAATCCAAAGCTGAGAGAAGAAATTTACAGTATGATGCAGTATTGGTTAGATAAAGGTGTGGATGGTTTTAGAATGGATGCTTTTCAATATGCATCAAAAGACACTGCTTTTCCAAAATTTCCGGAAGGCTATACTAAAGAAGTGGTTAAATATTATACGGGGCCGCACCTGCATGAATATATACAGGAAATGGCAACAAAAGTGCTGAACAAAAAAGATATTTTAACAGTAGCAGAAGGGGCCGGTTCCAATCCGGACGATGCAATGAAATTTGTTTATCCTGAAGGAAAAGAGTTTAGTATGGCTTATCATTTTGAAGGAATAGATTTTGGTTTGGTGCCCGGAGAATTTAAAGTGCCCGATCCTAAAGGGTTGGATTTAGCTAAGATGAAAACGCTTTACACCAAATGGGATAAAGCTTTTGAAACAAAAGGATGGTTAAGTATTTACCTGGCCAATCATGATCAACCACGTATGGTTACCCGTTGGGGAAATGATGCACCTGAATTCAGGGAGGTTTCTTCAAAAATGCTGTCTACTTTTATTATGACGATGAGGGGTACACCGTATTATTATTATGGCGATGAGCTGGGCATGAGCAATATAAAATTTAATACTATTGAAGAATATAATGATATTGAAACTATAAATCATTATAAGCAGGCTAAGGCAGAAGGGAAAGATTTAGTGAAATTTATAACAGATCAAAAAATAATGGGCAGAGATAATGGCCGTACGCCATTTCAATGGGATGCCTCAACTAATGCAGGATTTACAACGGGCATGCCCTGGTTAAAAATTAACAGTAACTATACCATTGTAAATGCAGCAGCAGAAGATAAAGACAGCAACAGCTGTTTAAACTATTTTAGAAAACTTACTCAACTGCGTAAAGAAAATTTAGTTTTAGTATATGGCAAATATACATTGCTGGATGAAAATAATGCTGATGTGTATGCATATACAAGAGAACTTGAT
Organism: Ferruginibacter sp.; assembly: GCF_031391665.1. Lineage (GTDB taxonomy): Bacteria > Bacteroidota > Bacteroidia > Chitinophagales > Chitinophagaceae > Ferruginibacter. The sequence goes on along the minus strand of NZ_JANMUN010000165.1, from coordinate 13,767 downwards.
GGAAAAAAGTTATTGATACTTTTAAATTTTAAAAATACAGCAGCCACTGTAAATACAGATGTTGATATCAGCAAAGCGAAAATTTTATTGAGTAATTATTCTTCGCCGTCAGTTAATAGTAAATTGCAGCCATACGAAGCAGTTATTTATGAATTTTAAGATCAATCATATTCAGCATATTGGCATACCGGTTACTGATTTAGCCAGGTCGGAAGGGTTTTATGAACGCCTGGGCTTTAAAAATGTAATGGCGGCAACATTTAATTTTAATGGGGATAAAGGAAATGTGGCCATGATGAAGTATAACGAAATGGTTATAGAATTATATCAAATGCCGGCTGCTGAGTTGCAGGAAATCCGCGGCAGAAAAAACGGCCATATAGATCATATAGCTTTTGATGTGGATGATATAGACAAAGCTTTTACCGAGCTGAAAAATTTATCTTTTGACATCATTGAAGAAGCACCAATGTTTTTATCCTTCTGGAAAAATGGCTGCAAATATTTTAATATTACGGGGCCAGATGGGGAGCGGCTGGAGTTTAACCAGATTTTGTAGATTTTGCGAATAAAAAATAATTAGCGAATTAAAACAACTGTTCCTTTTTGATTTATGTTTTTGCCTGACAGACCTTCCATTTCTAAATAATAAATATATACGCCTTCAGATTGAGGCATGCCCCTGTAATTTCCATCCCAGCCATCATTAAATTTTGTAGTTTGAAAAATAACCTGCCCATAGCGATTGTAAATGCTTAATTTCTTAAGCCTGTTTTTATTTTGTCTTGGAATTTTAAGTACATCGTTAATAAAATCTTTATTAGGTGTAAATGCATTCGGAAAATAAACAGGGAAATCACAATTGCTGTAAACTATTATACTATCAGTTTTTGATCCGCATTTGTTTTCCACTTTTACGGTATAATTTCCCGGTAAACTAACCGGATAAAAAGATTGTGGTGAGGATACATTGTTCCACAGGTAAGTCTTATAACCTTCGGTTGCTCTCAGTTCAATTGTAGTTGCATTATTTAAGCAGGTATCTGGTGTGGTTTTTAAATCAGCTGGCAATTTTAAAAGTTTTACATTATACAATAAAATACTATCGCACCCTCTTTGGCCTTTAAGCGTTGCGTAATAATTACCATAATCCTTTACTTTATTATTATCAGGTAAGGTGTAAATTTCTCCGGGGCAAATAGAAATATTTTTTATATTAATGGTATCAATAAAGTCTTTACAGCAGGCAAATTGATATTCACAATCTGTATTTTGTGAAATGGGGTAGGAATCACTTTTTATGTTAAAAGCGGAATACCGAAAATCAATATTTACCGGAATAGTGAAAAGATGCACTTTTTTAACTAACCAGGTCCACAGCGCATTTTCGGCAATTACATTTAGGTTTGATAGAGCGCATGGATTATTCCCGACAGCATTGGTAACTGAGGAATGAAAGTTAAACGAATTTTCATCACTTTGAAAAGTAAATAAACCTTTACCGCCATTTTTTTCTAACGTGATAATTTTAGATGTGTTGGTGGGAGTAACATTTTTGTAAGAATTCTTCCAAATTATCTGGCCATCGTTGTTGATTTTAAAAACCAATATATTTTCATTTGTGGAATCTTTTATTGTTAAAAGCCTTTCTGTGCTATTGGTAATTTGCTGCACACTTTCTAAACTTCCAGAACTATTTTCCGGACGATATGCAATAATTTTTTGAAGAAAGCCGTCTTTATCTGTAATAAAATTTACAGCACGTCTGGAATAAAGTTTATGAGCATAAAATCTTTCATTATCCACAGGTAAATACATATCAGCAAGTAACGATAATTTACCATCAGGCAGCTGCATAATATTTTTTATTTCAGGGGTAAAGGCATTTGAAATATTGGTATTTGATAAGGTGGGGCATTGGTAACTTGTTTCCCATATCAGGTTACCTGTTTTGCCATCCAGTTCAAACAAATGAAAATAATTGAGTGGTGCTGGTAAAATAATTGGAGGTTGAAAAGGATAAAAAATTGTATCCGCAATATTTCTTACCATTTCTCTTGCTACAACAATATTGCCATTTTTAAGCTTTGTCATTGCATGGCTTAAATTTCCTACTTCATTATATAATGGTACTGTTTGTAAAGGCGCTCCCCATATAATACCTCCAAAATTATCTACGCACAATACTTTACTTATAAAAGGGTATAAAAGCGACCTTAAATAAACTATCAGGTTTCCATTATCTGCTTCTATAACATTATTAACAGTATAGCCTGTACGCCAATTACCAAAATATTTGCCAGCAATAGTGTTACCAAATTTGTCAATATGAACCATCACCCCAACCCAATGGCCGGGAGGTTCTTGTACATTATTTATCGATTTTCCATGTTCAAAACTGGATCCGTAAACAATAAAACTGCCATTGGAGGAAGGAATCATTCCCTGAATGCTGGTATTTTCGTACCAGGGAAATTGCACCCAGCTTGTATGCGGATAGTCGGGCTTATATTCATTTGACCAGATATTAGTGCCCAGGCCTGTAAACTTTGCTATAAAACTTCTAAAGGTTCCAAATTGTCCTAAAGCAACAATTTCATTTTCTGTAGTAACAATTGCTTTTTGTATGGTGTTGTATTCAGTACCAGTATTAGTTATTGAATAAAAATTACTATCCTTAGGGCATACCTGCGCCGTAGCAAAACCTGAAAAGAATATAAGCAGGCAATAAAGAATAATATTATTTAACCTTTTAAACACAAATATTTTTAAATATAAATTGCAACTGATGTGGAAACCACTGCTAATATTTTATAATTTCATGAATAAAGGTAAGGGTAATTTTTTTTTGAGATTTTTTACTGATTAGATTATAACAAGGGACTCTTTTGAAAATTATTTAAAATGGGTTGGATAAATGTAAATATGATAAGACCTAAAACTCGCCTAAAAAATTGTCTGTTTTTTTTATCTTGTTAATTATAACGATTCTCCTTCTACCAGTAAAGATTCTATAGTGAGCTCCTGTATAAAAGTGCTGCCACCCAGGCAGGCCATCATGCTGCTAAATGCTAATTTACCTAATTTTAAACCACTTGTTTCCACATAAGTAATTTCCGGAAAATATAATTTAGGAATATCGCCATTGCTTATTGCAATTACAGAAATATCATCAGGTATTTTTAATCCTTTTTTTTGTATCGCTTTCATTGTACCTGTTAGAATTTCATCACTCATACAAAAAAAAGTGTCAGGCTTTTCTTTTAAATGTTTTAAAGCTGCTTCCTCCGCTTGGGCAGAACTTACAGCATAATCTGTAATTAATTTTATTTTATTTACTTTTTCGTTAATAGTTGTTGTAAAAGCTTCCAGTCTTTTCCTGGTTATTAAAAGATGTGTATTACCAAAAAGCGCCACTACCTTTTTTTTCTTTTTATTAATAATTGCATTTGCGGCAATAGTTGCAGAAAGTGAATCGGCAACACAAACTTTATTGCAATCATTGCTCTCAGGAACCTTATCAAAAAATATTACCGGAATCTCAATTTCTTTTAAACGGAGAAAAGCATCAATGTTTACGGTATCTGGAGAAATACAAACAAATAAGCCGGTAATTCTGTTTTGCCTGCACAATTTTAAATTTGTTATCTCAATACTTGGGTCGTCACCAGACTGCAGTATCATTAATGAATATCCGTTCCTCCTGCTTTCTTCTTCTACAGAAGAAATAAAAGAATTATAAAACGAATTGGAAATAGAAGGAACTATTAAGCCAAATAACTTACTGTTACTGGTACGCAAGTTTATGGCATTGGCGTTAGGTTCATAATCTAATGTGGTGGCTAATTCAACCACACGTTGTTTAGTTTTATCTGAAATATCCGGATGATCTTTTAATGCCCTGGATATCGTAGAAATACTAAGCCCTAGTATCTCTGAAATTTTTTTCAAAGTAGTATTGGTCATAAAGCAGCAGTAATAAAATGTAAGGTAAAAAAAAATTTGCACAACAACCGATTTCGCAAACAATTTCGCAAACGTTTGCAGCGAAAATACACTTTTATCGTGTATTTAGTACATTATTTAAATGTAGCTTTATAGCCAAGATTAAGTTTTTATTAACCTTTTTTAGATTGCTGTTATTTATTTAGATATACTATACAACAATCCCAATCGGGAATAAAAGTTTAATTCAACTGTTATTATTGTTCATTCCAAAAAACCAAACGATTATGCTTCTTGCTATTATGAGGAAAGCTGCTATGCTTCTGCTGGCAGTAATCGGGTTTACAGCTTTTGCTAAAGCCCAAACGGTTACAGGTACTGTAACTGATTCTAAAGGAGATCCTGTTTCGGGCATCTCTGTTACTGTAAAAGGAACTACAAAAGGAACATCTACCAATGCGCAAGGTGTGTTTACATTAAATGGTGTTGCTAATGGAGCAACCCTAGTCTTCACTGGTACTGGTTTTACTGCTCAGGAAGCAAGGGTAGCTAGTGGCGCAGTTAATGTAAGTATGGCTACAAGTACTTCTAATTTAAACGAGGTGGTTGTAATTGGTTACGGTAGTGTTCGTAAAAAAGACCTTACCGGATCAGTAGTTTCTGTTCAAGCCAAAAATTTTAATAAAGGCCCAATTAACAATCCCGACCAATTATTACTTGGTAAGGTTGCAGGATTGCAGGTAATTAACAATAGCGGTCAGCCAGGTGCTGCTACTGTTATTAAAATCCGTGGAACTAATACACTTCGCTCGGGTAATAATCCACTTTATGTTATTGATGGTGTGCCTTTAGATGGCCGTAGCCCTCGCCCTAGTGTGGGAGTTTCTGGTGTTGGACAAACTCCGGATATTAACCCATTAAACTTTTTAAATCCAGCAGATATTGTATCAATGGATATATTAAAAGATGCTTCTGCATCTGCTATTTACGGTTCAAGAGGTGCAAATGGTGTTATATTAGTAACAACCAGAAAGGGAAGTAATGGTGCTGCAAAAGTGGAATTTAATGCAACTTATGGTATTAGCGGTGTAATGCGTAAAATTGATGTTTTAGATGCAGCAGGTTACAGAGCAGCACAAAAAAAATATAATAATGGAGCTGCTGGAAGCGATTCTGGAAAAAATGTAGATCCATTTGAAGCTATTTTAGACAAAAATGCACCTACTCAAAATTATTCAGTTGCTGTAAGCGGCGGTACAGATAATGGTAAATACAGGGCATCGTTTTTAGTGTCTGACCAAAAAGGTATTATTAGAAAAAGCGGACTAAAAAAATATATTGGCAACTTTAACGGGCAGTATAAATTTTTAGACCAAAAATTAAGTTTTGACTTTAACATTACAGCCGCTAATCTGGTGGAGCAAATTGCACCTGTTTCTAATGATGCAGGAAGTACCGGAAACTTAATTTCATTGGCATTAATCTGGAATCCAACTTTAGAGCTTAAAAGAAGCAATGGGTTATATAACCAAACAAATCCAAGTGGCCAGGTTAATCCCCTTGCTATGTCAGATGCTTATAATGACTATTCAACACTGCAGCAATTGTTAGGCTCATTTACAGCAGGGTATAAAATTTTACCCAATTTGGAGTATAAATTATTATATGGTGTTAATTATGGTGCTGGCAGCAGAAAGACTGAATTGCAAGGTTGGATTAAAGCTACAGGTGGTAATGCTGATGGAAATGGGTTAGCAAACATTGCAAATTCAAAATTGTTTTCTCAAACCATTACACATACTTTAAACTATAATAAAGATATTGCAAAGGATTTAAGTCTTAATGCTTTAGTAGGTTATGAGTATTGGAAAACTGCTTTTGAAGGTAACAGTACATTTACTTATGGGTTTAACTTAAATTTAAATCAGGCTACCATTAACCCTAATTATCATTATTATGATAACATTCAAAACGGGCTTTTGGCTAATTTAAGAACATCTTCTTATAAAGACCCAACTGTAGATTTACAGAGCTATTTTGGAAGAGCCGTACTTAATTATAAAGACAAATATTTGTTTACTGGTACTATAAGGGCTGATGGATCAAGCAGATTTGGTACAAATAACAAATACGCTTATTTTCCTTCTGCGGCATTTGCATGGAATATATCTAACGAAGAATTTATGAAGAGTGTTTCGTTTGTAAATTCATTAAAATTAAGAGTAGGATATGGCCAAACCGGCAATCAGGATTTTAACCCGGTTGATGCAGCTCTATATGCAGGTGTGTATAATGGTAATAATAATTTTAATACTAACCAGTTTGGTAATGCTGATTTAAGATGGGAAACTGTTTCTTCTATAAATGGCGGTATAGATTTTAATCTGTTTAAAAACAGGGTGTATGGTTTTATAGACTATTTTAGTAAAAAAACAACTGACCCTATTTTAGATTTTGTAATATCTCAACCTGTACCAGGAAGCGGAACGGTATATAAAAACTTAGACGGTAAAAGTGCCCAAGAGGCATGGATTACCAATAAAGGTGCTGAAATATCTTTAGGCGTAACTGTTATAGACAAAAAAGATTTTACCTGGGATGTGGTTTTGAATACTACATTTATAAAGAATTCATTTCAATCTCCTGCTTTAGCTGGTGTTCCTTTTGTGAAAAATACAGGGGCATTAAATGGCCAGGGTACTTCTAATGCTTATGCGCAGGTAATAGCACATAACCAACCTTTAAATGTATACTATCTTCAAATATTCGAAGGGTTTGATGCAAACGGTATTGCAAAATATAAGGCTGGTGGTGTACAGTTTGCAGGTGATCCAAATCCTAAAGGCTACTTTGGTTTCTCATCAAACATTGCTTATAAGGCATGGGGTTTAGGTATTAATATGCATGGTTCATTTGGTAACAAACTGTATAATAATACTTTAATGAGTGTTTTAAACATCAGTAATATTGTTGGTGGTAGAAATATTTTCTCTGGTTTAGTGGGTAATGGAGAAAATACCGCCAATGCAATTTCCCCTTCAACAAGATTTTTGGAAAAAGGAGATTTTCTTAAAATGGGTAACGCTACATTGTCTTACAGGGTAGGCAACCATAAGGCTTTTAAAAATATAAATTTATTCTTAACAGGAACTAATTTGTTTGTGATATCAAAATACACAGGTTTCGACCCTGAAGTGAACGTAAATAAAGCTCTTAACGGTGTTCCATCACTTGGGATAGATTATATTGGATATCCAACTGCAAGATCAGTTACTTTTGGAGTAAACTTTTCTTTATAAAAATTGTAAACTTTTTAATCATAAAAAATTATGAAAAATAAAATTCTAATGCTTTCTGGTTTAGTTTTACTGGGAACATTATCCTGTACTAAACTGGACCAAAAACTGCAAAGCTCTATTCTTATAGATCCTAATGCAGGAACCATACCAGCAGCATCTGCGGTATTAAATGGTACTTATAACGACATGAACGATTTAATTCATGGAGTAGGTGGATTACTTAACTTAGAATGTAATACTTCTGATGAAAGTTTAGTACCAACAAGAGGTGGCGATTGGGATGATAATGGCGATTGGCGTGTAATGCACCAGCATGCATGGAGTGCTACCCGTGGCGCAATTGTTGGAGCCTTTAACACTTTGGGTAAAACATCAAGTGATGCATTATCTACCTTAGCCTACAGCCCTACACCAGTGCAGGCAGATGAGGCTAACTTTTTGTTATCGTTGGCGCAATTTTATTATTTGGATTTATTTGGTCAGGTACCCTACAGGGAACAGTCAAAATTTAATTCGATTGATCCTGCTCCGGTATATCAACCTAAAGAAGCAGTTGATGCAATTGCGGCCCGACTAAACGGTATAATTACACGAAATATTTTGCCGAACAATAAAGGTAGGGCTAATGTTAATGCAGCTAAATTTTTATTAATGAAGTTGTTATTAAATAAAGGTGCATTCTTAAATAAAACTACTCCTTCTTTTGACAATGCTGATATGACTCAGGTAGTAACATTAGGTACTCAGCTTATGAGTGCTGGTTATTCACTTAACACCAAGTACTTTAATAATTTTGGGCCTAATAATGCTACTACCAGTACCGAAGCAATCTGGGCATGGCCAAATGATGGTTCATCAAGTATTGGTGGTATTAATGCAGGAAGCACCAACCAGCGTTGGATGAATACATTTCATTACAATTCATGGGACCAACCAAGTGTTGTTGGTAGTGCAGGTTGGAATGGCTTTAGCACTGTAGCAGATTTTTACAACATGTTTGAAGGACATGGAGATGGAACGCCAGCTACTGTTATTGATACTACAAAAGATCAAAGAATTGGGGGTAGATTTTTTGCCGGTGTTACAGATGTTTCTGGTGTAAGACCAGGTTTGTTAGCTGGTCAGCAATTTAATGCTAATGGAACAAAACAAAAAGATCGTCAGGGGAGGGATTTAGCTTTTACTCCTGCGGTTAATGCAGTAGAAACAGATGCAACAACTTTAGAAAGAACCGGTGTTAGAGTTATTAAATATCCACCAGATTATGCAAACTATAATGGGGGTAATCAAAGAAACCAGTTTCAAATTTTCCGTTACGCCGATGTTGTTTTAATGGTGGCTGAAGCTAAAATGAGACAGAGCACTCCTGATGCTGCTGGAGCATTGGTTTTGGTAAACCAGTTGAGAACTATAAGGGGAGCTACACCATGGACAACTATCACTATGGTTGATGCTGCAAATGTATCAAACCCTAATACTTTATTGGCTGAAAGAGGACGTGAAATGTACTGGGAAAACTGGAGAAGACAAGATTTGATTCGTTTTGGAGTGTTTTTAAAACCTTGGGCTTTAAAAACAAGTACAGACGCTAAAAACTTAGTGTTTCCAATTCCTTCAGATCAGTTAATAGCTAATCCAAACTTAAAACAAAACGCAGGCTATTAATATCACATTTTAATAACTGTTTTTTATCATAATTTCGTAAAAGGTCATTGTTTCAATGGCCTTTTACTTTTATATAATGTAAGTCAAACGATTTTCTTTATTGATGAAAAAATACTTTCTTTATTTATGCTGTATCACAGCAGTTGCATTTTACTCTTGTAAAAATAAATTGGGTAATACAAGTACCAACAAAGCATTATTTGAATTAATGGAGAATACCGGCATTGATTTAAATAACAAAGTAATTGACGATAGCCTGGAAAATGGTTTTTTATTCAGAAATTTTTACAATGGCAATGGTGTTGCGTTAGGCGATATTAATAATGATGGACTGGCAGACGTATTTATAACATCTAACGTAGGGGCAAATAAATTATACCTTAATAAAGGCAATTTTAAGTTTGAAGATATAAGTGATAAAGCCGGCATTATTAAAGATGACAAATGGAATACAGGTACAGTTTTTACAGACGTTGACGGCGATGGCTGGTTAGACATATATGTTTGCTCATCGGGGCACATGGGTACAGGCACAAGAAAAAATAAATTATACATTAATAATCGCAACAGCACTTTTACAGAAGCTGCTGCTAAATTTGGTTTGGATATTTCTGCATACACCACACAGGTTTCTTTTTTTGATTATGATATGGATGGTGATTTGGATTGCTTTATGATTAACAACAGCCCAATACCCATTAATCAATTAAATTTTGCCAACAGAAGAGATATGCCTGACAGCTTATGGAAAATTGCTGATTTTTTAAAAGGCGGCGGCGATCATTTATACAGAAACGACAATAATATTTTTAAAGAAGTTACATCCCAGGCAGGCATACATGGTGGCTTAATAAGTTTTGGGCTTGGCGTTTCCGTTAGTGATATTAACAGGGATGGCTGGCCCGATGTTTTTGTAAGTAACGACTCCTACGAAAGGGATTATTTATACATCAATCAAAAGAACGGCACATTTAAAGATGAGATGGAGCAATGGTTTCAGCATACCAGCTTTTCATCAATGGGCGCTGATATTGCGGATATAAATAATGATGGCTATCCCGATTTGTTTACAACAGATATGTTGCCGGTGGATGATTACCGTTTAAAAACAACCGGCTCTTTCGATAATATCAGTTTGTTTACCGATAAATTAAAATCAGGCTTTTATTATCAGTACACCAAAAATTGCTTACAGTTAAATAATAAAGATGGCAAATTTATTGACATAGCAAGATACAGTGGTGTTGCAGCTACCGATTGGAGCTGGGGTGCATTAATATTTGATATGGATAACGATGGCTGGAACGATTTGTATGTTTGCAATGGCGTGGGCAAGGATGTTACCAATCTTGACTTTATGGATTTTTTTGCCAACGATGTTAACCAAAAAATGGTAATGACCGGCAAAAAAGAAGCTGTTGAAAATATTTTAAAAGAAATACCGCTTACCCCATTACCCAATAAAGTTTACCGCAACGATAAAAATTTAAGGTTCACCGATATTGGTGCCGATTGGGGAATGGGGCAGCCCACTTTTTCTAATGGTGCTGCTTATGCCGACCTGGATAATGACGGTGACCTGGATTTAATTGTATGTAATCAAAATCAGCCCACATTCATTTATAAAAACCAATCAAGGGAAATCAATAAAAATAATTTTATCGGGTTTTCATTAAAGGGGGCAGCAAAAAACCCCTTTGCTATTGGCAGTAAAATACAATTGTATATTGGTGATCAAATTCTTACTCAGGAATTAATTCCCAGCCGGGGTTTTCAATCCTCTGTTGATTATAAATTAATTTTTGGATTAGGTACAGCTACAAAAATTGATTCTGCAATAATTACATGGCCCGACAGGAGTACCAATAAGTTTGATACAATTGCAATTAATAAATTACACCTGTTTAATCAAACACAATTACAAACAACTGCTGAAAAAATTATAATTGATAAACCGATTGAAACTTTTTTTTCAAAAGTAGCCACCGGTTTTGAAAAGCATGAAGAAAATGAATACGTTGATTTTTATAACGAACGCTTAATTCCAAGAGTATTTTCGAGAGAAGGCCCCAAAGCTGCAACTGCAGATGCAAATGGAGATGGCTTAACTGATATTTATATTGGTGGTGCACAGGGAAAAATTGGACAATTGTATTTGCAAACATCCAAAGGCGCATTTATAAAGAAAGATGAAAATGCTTTTAAACCATTTTTTGAATTTGAAGATGTGGCAGTATTATTTGTTGATTATGATAACGATGGAGATATGGATTTGCTCATTTGCCCCGGTGGTAATAATCGTCCGGTTGGCAGCAGGGAACTGCAATTGCGTTTATTTACCAATGACGGCAAGGCGAATTTTACTTTAAACAGTGCTGCTTTCCCTAGCATGAGTATGAATATTGGTATTGCCATAGCAAACGATTTTAATAATGATGGATTTCCTGATTTGTTTATCGGTGCAAGAAGTTATCCAGGAGTGTATGGAAAAAATCCGCAAAGTTATTTATTTGTAAATGATGGTAAAGGGCATTTTACAGATATGGCTCAAACAAAAAATAGCGACTTATCAAATATAGGAATGGTAACTGGTGCTGTATGGGAAGATGTAACCGGCGATAAACAAAAAGAATTAATAATTGTTGGTGAATGGATGACACCACGGATTTTTTCGTTTACTAAAGATCATTTTGAAGAAGTAAAAACAACATTAAGCGATAAGTTTGGCTGGTGGCAATCGGTTGCGGTTGCAGATGTAAACAATGATGGTAAGCAGGATTTAATTTTAGGAAACATTGGCGACAACTTTTATTTATCTCCTAAAAATGACAGCCCGGCAAAATTGTGGATGAATGATTACGATAATAATAGTGATATAGATAAAATTATGACTTACACTATTAATGGTAAAGATATGCCGGTGTTTTTAAAACGTGATATGCAGGATCAATTACCCAGTCTTAAAAAAGAAAATTTAAAACACAGCGACTATGCAAACAAATCCATGCAAGATCTTTTTTCAAAAGAAATGATTACATCTTCTAAAGTGAAAAAATTTACCTACGCTTTTTCTTGTGTTGCCATCAACGAAGGCAATGGTAAGTTTACAATAAAAGAATTACCGGTAATGACGCAGCTTTCCTGCCTTAATGCAATACAACCAATAGATGTAAACAACGATGGTTATGTTGATTTAGTAACCGGTGGTAACCAGTTTGGCTTTTTACCACAGTTTGAAAAATTAGACGCCAGCTTTGGCGATGTGTTAATTAATGATGGCAAAGGTAATTTTGTATGGCAGGATGCAAAAAAAACAGGTTTAAATTTAAGAGGAGAGTTGAGGGATATTGCGAAAATAAAAAATTCAAAAGGAATTTATTTGTTATTCCTGCAAAATAATGAATTCCCTTTTTTATATAAAATGAATGAGGCTTTAAAAAAGAATTAATTAAGCGGCAGCCCTAAATTATTTTAAGTGAACATAAAACAATTCTGCATATCATTTTCTTTTTCTTTAATTATTTTTTCCTGTACACAACAGAAAAAAACTATACCATTATTCCAAATGGTGGAAAATTCAGGAATTGAATTTGTAAATAAAGTACAGGATAATGATACCATCAATATTCTAAACTACCGTAATTTTTATAATGGCGGTGGTGTAGCAACAGGCGATATAAATAATGATGGCTTAGCTGATGTTTTTTTTACAGCTAACCAGGGCAGCAATAAACTTTTTTTAAATAAGAGCAACTTTAAGTTTGAGGATATTTCTGCTAAAGCTGGCTTTTTTGATAAGCAGCAGTTTAGTACAGGAGTGGTGATGGCTGATATTAATGAAGATGGCTGGTTAGATATTTTTGTTTGCAATGCAGGCAGTATGCATAATGCTGCTTTAAGAAGTAACCAGCTTTTTATCAACAATAAAAATTTGACTTTTACCGAGAGTGCAGAAAAATACGGACTAAAAGATTCGGGCTATACCACCCAGGTTAGTTTTTTTGATTACGATGCAGACGGCGACCTGGATATGTTTAAAATTGATAATAGTCCGGTGCCTGTAAACAGTTTGGGTTACCCCAAACAACGTGATGTTTTTGCTGCTGACTGGAATGTACCCAATTACTTAAAGGGTGGCGGCGATCATTTATACAGAAACGACAACGGACATTTTACTGAAGTTACAAAGCAGGCGGGCATTCACGGCACGTTAATGAGTTTTGGCTTAGGCGTAACTGTTGGTGATGTTAACCATGATAATTATCCCGATGTGTATGTATCCAATGATTTTTTTGAAAGAGATTATTTATACATCAATCAAAAAAACGGAACTTTTAAAGATGAATTAGAGGAAAGATTGCAACACAACAGTTATGCATCGATGGGTGCCGATTTTGGCGATATCAACAACGATGGTTATCCAGAAATATTTACAACAGATATGCTGCCGGCAGATGATTACCGTTTAAAAACAACACTGAGCTTTGATGATATAGATCAGTTTCGTTTAAAAGAACGAAACGGATTCTTTCACCAATTTTTACAAAATACTTTACAGTTAAATGATGGTACTGGAAAATTTAAAGATATTGCCAACTACAGTGGCGTTAATGCAAGCGAATGGAGCTGGGGCGCTTTAATGTTTGATGCAGATAATGATGGCTTAAACGATTTATATGTTTGTAATGGTATTTACCGTGACCTTACCAACCAGGATTTTTTAGGTTTTGATGCCAATGAAATAAAAGAAAAGATGCTGGCCACCGGGCAAAAAAATCTTTCTGAACTGGTGAGTAAGATTCCTTCTATTGCAGTACCAAATAAAATGTACCGCAACCTGGGCAATCTTAAGTTTGAA
>NZ_JANMUN010000162.1:0-3886 GCF_031391665.1 Ferruginibacter sp. | reverse complement strand
TTTAAGTTCCTGAATAAGTGGAAGGGTATCGGTTTCTTCATTAGTAAGTATAAGGCTGTCAATTTTTATATCTTCATTATTTTTACTTAACCATGTTTGAGTATATTTTTCTTTACCTTCTTTTAATTTGGGTAAACGGTTCAAGCGGCAATATTCAGCGGATGTTATTGAAGCTTCACCCGTCATGCTTCCTTTATCATCTATTAAAGCATTAATAATAATGTTATTATTAAAAAGTTGTTTTTTATTCCATAATGTTTTCCATCCCCATTTATACGTATCTAATTTTTCAATTACTAAACCTTCGGAGCCGGCCACTTCATAAGGTATAAGGTTTGCAGGAGTATATTTATCCGTTGCATCAAGTACAAAAACAACATCGTTTATGGTAACATAAGCCATTACTTTATTAAACTGATCAAAGCCTGGCATGCCGGTATTAATTCTGCCGTTATCCCTGGTACTTACCAATACCGGGTGTACATCCAAATCGGCATCTTTTAAAAGATTTACCAAGATAAGATTGATTTCTCCTGCTGTTCCTTTTTTATCTTTCCATGCTGCCTTAACGCCATCTAATGCCCAAATGCTGTATATATCATCCCACTTCATATTCTTTTTTACATAGTCGTGTATGACAACCATTTTTTTGTAAGGGTCTGTAATATTTGCAAGTAATGCATCAAGGTCACTTGTTCGTGGAATATTTTTTTTGAGTTGCAATCCAAAATCTTCGTCTTCCATCAACTCTTTAATTATACCCGGCCAGGTACGTAAAAGGCTGCGGCGTGGTGAACCGGCAAAATCTACTGCAATCATTATTGGGGTAACCTGCTGCAGGTAATCTTCATCGCAACTTATGTAAGCCTCATCTTTTAATGCAGGCACATTAGTCATGGTAAAAGTTTTTATGTTACGGTCCGATTTTGCTTTTTCAGTAATGCCTACCTGCAAACCACCTTTAGGAACTGCCGATACAATTAATTCGTTGGGAAAATCGAGTATGTAGCGGCTATATGCAACCGGGATAGATTTTTGAAAATACCAGTTTTTTACTGCATAAAAACTGTTGGCATCATCTTTATATTTGTATTCTAAAATACTTCCGGGTTTAACATCTGGGAACGTAAAAATAACTTCGGAATAACGTTTATTAATTTTTTTTCGATAGATAGCATCCTTTTCTACTTTGGTAAAAACCATATTACCCGATGCATCCAAATTAATGGTTTGTGCAGTTAGGTTACGGATATCTTCCGAGTTTTTTTCAGAGAGATAGGGGATTTTTATATTCGCCCTGTCGGTTCCATTTTTATTTAAAATTTTAATCCTTACATGCCTTTCCAATTCGGTACCAACCTGGCTGTATTGATTATTTAAATTCAATTTACAATATACTTCAGCCACATCAAATAAAACCACAGCTTCGGCAGCTTTATCAAAATCACATTCTTTCATTTCCAAATCGGCTTTATCTATTTTACCAAAGCCGGGGATTTCTTTTTGTGCAGTAACATTTAAAAACAAAAGTACAAGGGATAAAATTAGGAGTGTTGATTTCATATTGGGATTTATTTAGGTGTAATGTAAATTAAATATTTTTAACCACACTAATAATATCTTATCGTATTTTTATTTAAAATAATTTTGATGAAGATTATAAAGCTGTCTTTAGCTGTATTACTGTTAAATTCCTGTACTGCACAAAACAACGGCATTAAGTTAAAGACAAACGATAATGACAATACGCTGCTATGGGAGATAAGCGGCAAACAACTTACTGCACCCAGCTACCTGTTCGGTACTTTTCACCTTATTTGTAAAGATGATATACCGTTTGGAAAACAGTTGAACAACGCCATTAAATCAACTGATGAAATGTATATGGAAATGGATATGGACGACCCTGCAACCATGATGGGAGGTTTACTGCTGATGAATATGAGGGGCGACAGTACTTTAAAAAAATTGTATAAAGAAGAAGAGTATAAAAAAGTAGAAAGTTTTTTTAATGATTCGCTGCATATGCCCATAGCGATGTTTCAAAAAATGAAACCTTTTTTTTTAATGGCTATGCTGTATCCTAAAATGCTGCCGTGCAAAACCATGAGTGGTGTAGAAACAGAGTTAATGAAATTGGCCAAAGAAAATAAAAAAGAAATTAAAGGTTTTGAAACAATGGCTTTTCAGGCAGCAGTTTTCGACAGCATACCGTACACACAGCAGGCAAAAGAATTATTGAAAACCATTGACAGTCTGGAGGCGTATAAAAAATATTTTGATACTATGGTGAGGGTGTATAAAAGCCAGCAGTTAAATAAAATAGAAGACCTTTTCAGCAAAAGCGAATTTGGTATGCAGGATAACCTGGATATTTTACTGGATAAAAGAAATAAAAACTGGGTAACACAACTTAATACCATACTAAAAAAAGAAAGTGTTTTTATTGCAGTGGGAGCCGGGCATTTGGTAGGCGATATGGGATTGATAAATTTATTACGGAAAGAAGGTTATACTTTAAGGCCGATAGATAATAAGTAATTGGTAATTTGTAATTGGGAATTTAGTTGTTGACGTTCCGGCAAAATAATATAGTTTAAGTTTAAACCCAATTACAAATACCAAATTCCCAATTCCTATTTTATCACAACATCCTTCACCAGCTTTTCTCCCAGGGCCTCATTTATGCGTTCTATAATTTTTTCTTTTTGATAAAGCAATTCATTTTTTAGCGGCGCTACCGCAGAAGTAATGTATAAAGTATGATTGATGATTTGAATTTTGTCGGTGTATTTGGCAACGGTTTTACCCATAATATCTTCCCAAACATCTTCTATACGTAAAGCCTGTATGCCGCTTTTTAAGCGGCTCTTTTGTAAAAATTGCTGAATAGCGTCTTGTAAAGAAATTTCTGCCATAATTATTTTATATACAATTTATAAGACCCATTAATTTCACTGGCTGCATTTCTTTTATCCCATACTTTAAATGATATAATTACCCAATCTCTTTTATCATTCAGCTCCGTAATTACTGCTTTTAAAACAATAGCGTTTGCATTTATTTTGCTTACCCCAGAAGAATCATACAATTTAAATACATCTCCCGATTCTACTAATTTTTCGCCATTACTCCACAAAATTTGTTCGCTGCCTCCGGGAAAAAACTTTCCATTTACTTCTTTAAATCCTTCAGCTATTAACAGGGTTAAATTAACCTGCTGATTAAGCTCTACTTTATTGCTGTCACCTATATTTGTTCTGTCGTTAAATACAAGATACGCATCTTGTATTAGAAAACCTTTAGCAGTTAAGGTAATACCATTTTTAAAAGTTTGTTCCTTTAAAACTGCAACAGGAGTAATATTTTTTGGCGCTTCAATTTTTTGTAGAGCAACTTTTTGAACAACTGGTTTTTTTATGACTGGCTTTTGAGCAGCAATTTCATTTACGGCAAAAATTTGCACACCTAGTAACAACTTAAAAAATAGTTTCATCCTGTTTTTTTCAGGCAGTAAAAATAAAGATAAAAGACTCCGATCCGTTATCAGCCATTTAAATTAACACTATCGAAACATACATAAAGAAAGATTGGAGGATGCTTTTAAATCGTTACAGGTAAAATACCAGGTGATTGAGCTGTAACAACTTTAAATATGTTTCGATAGTGTTAATTTAAATGGCTGATAATGGATCGGAGTCTTTTATCTTTATTTTTAATGCCTGAAAAAAAATGATGAAATTAATTTATAAATTGCTGTTATTATTATGTGTGCAAATTTTTGCAGTAAATGAAATTGCTGCTCAAAAGCCAGTTTTAAAAAAACCGGTTGTTCAAAAAGTTGCTGTACAAAAAATTGAAGCGCCAAAAAATATTACTCCTGTTG
>NZ_JANMUN010000141.1:0-39730 GCF_031391665.1 Ferruginibacter sp. | reverse complement strand
TAAGTTTTCTAAATTACCGGCGTAAGTAAGTTTATCAAGATTGATAATATTGTATTGCGGATATTTTGTAACAAACAAACGGGTTAAGTGCGACCCAATAAAACCTGCGCCACCGGTAAGTAAAATCGTATGCATTCTTTTAATTGAAAACAAAGTTTCAATTAAATCCTTAATAACTATTCAGCGATGGTATTATTTTAAGGTTATCTGTATTTAAATATAAAGTACTTTTTTTAAAATTGTACCAATGATGAAAGCAAATAATTTGTGTTTTACAATTGATCTTTTTAATGACTAACTAATTTATAAAAATTATAGTAAATAAAAAATGCCCCTCAACTAATTGAGGGGCATTTTTTATTCAATTTGTCAAAGTATTAAACTTTAGCTCAAAATTAATTTGTAGAAGTAGATATCCATGGAGATACCGCACCGCAAGTGAATGCAGCTAAAGTCCAGTTGTTATTAGATGGAACAGCACCACGTTCGTTTGTACCTGTAAAGAAAGTTAAACCTACTGTAGTAAGATCTGTACCACCAGTTAAGAATGGAGTAGAAGCGGTATTTTCTAAAGTGCCGCCCAGGTTAAAGTCTGAAAAACCTGCTAAACCATTGTTAAGGTTGTTAGCACTTATCAATTTGCTAACGATGGTAGCATCATTTGCAAGATTGAATAATGCCGGGCTGCCTTCTGCAGTATTTACAACAGCAACACCATCAAACCCTGGTTTGTTAATTTGGAATATGTTATTATATTGAACACTTCCTGGAACAGTTAAAGATGGTGGATCTTGTAAAATTGCACCTGCATTACCAGTAGTAGGGGTAAAGATAATTCCGTAGTTCATTGCATTTGCAATTACATAAGAATTTACTAACCTTAAGCTAACTCTTCTTCTATCGTGTATTGCACCATTAAAGTAAGAAGAAGGGTTTGAAGTAAGTGTTTTGTTAGTAGTTGGGCCAATTAAAGTTGCGTTAGCAATAAAAGGTGCTGTAAATGGACCATTAAATGAAGCGTTAGCATCATTATCAGCTTCAATCATTTCGGAACCAGAGTTATCTGCAGATGAATCTCTGTAAGCAATAATAAACTGTAAATTACCATCGTATCCTTCATCAAAATCAAAGTCATCATCTTTAGTTGCATAAGCTAATAAATATTTAGCATTTACTTCGCCACCAAAAAATTCAAAAGCATCATCACCTGACTTTAAGACTTCAACGTAGTTAATTGTAGTACCCTGGCCAACACCACAAAGTGTTAAACCGTTTACTTCTCTGTTAGGAGCAGTAACCACACCACCAGCAAATTCAATACGAACGTAGCTGATGATACCTGAGTTATCTAAAGAATCTGTACCACCGTAGAAATTACGTAAATCGTTAGGAACAATATCAAAAGCTTCGTAACGGCCACTTGTGGCACCATTTGCTTTATGTATTTTACCGTTACCATAAAGAACAACACCACCCCAATCCCCTGCTGCACGGGAACCAGCGCTGATAGTGTTATCAGATGTGAAAACAATTGGTTGATTACAAGTACCAATAGCATTTAATTTAGCAAACTTTTCAATGCAAAGGGTGCCTTTGTTTTTAAATAAGCTAACACTGTCAAAAATAACTCCCGGTGCAGTGGTGCTTTTGCTACCATAAATAGTAACACCAGGATTAATAGTTAAAGTAATACCAGGTTTAACATATACTACACCATACAGGTAAGTATCTTCTGTAACAGTGGTATTAACGGTAATTTCGCCAACCAGAGTATCCAAAACAGCACCCGCTACAGGGATGTAAGGTTTTTCAACACTGTTGTCTAAATCTTTTTTACAAGAGACTGCTATTACAGCAACTGTTGCCAGCCCAAGAGCTGCATAAAGAATCTTTTTCATTTTTTAATTTTTTTAAAATTTTTTAAAACCAACTTTACAATAAAATATTTTCATTAAAACAGAAAACCGCATTTAATGAGTAAGAACTAAAAGTTTTCAAATTACGGGAAGGATTTTTACAAGAGCCATTCGAATGATGATGTAAATGTACTGCCCCATTGTTACCTTTCATTTAACGCCGTATTAACAAATAAAGAAGTTAATGTTAATGGATTTTTATAAGGAAAAATTTGAGTGTAATATTTTTTTTACCCTTGCAGATTACTATTAAACGATATTAAAAATGCAAAGCTTTTTAACACCCATTATTATTGAGTATTAAAAAGCTTGTGAAATTTATAAGTCTTTAATTAATTATTATAATCTGTTTGCAGCGGGTTAAAATTTACCCAGCCCTGCATCCAGTTATCTGCGCCTAATGCACCACGGTAGGTAACAGGTTTAAAAAAAGAATCTGTAAAAACTGAAGTAACACTTACATCTGTAAAATTAGCGCCGCTTAATACAGCACTGACAGTATTAGGAAAAGGGTTAGGTATGCCATCACCAAAATAATTGTAAGGATCAATCAAATTAAATGCAGTAAGACTTGCAATAATTTGGTTATTATATTTTGGGCGTAATAAAAACTCCCGTAAGTCGTTGGAATTAGAATATGTTACAGGTGTAGTGGGGGGATATACGGGATACACCTTGTCGGGCAGGTAAAAAGTATTATTGCCGTTTTCATAAAATGCAGAGTAAGTGATATCGGCCCTTCCAGAATCGAGTGAGGCTGCTGTGCCACGGGAATCTAAATAATAAGACCGGATACTTTTAAAATCGGTGGTATTAACGTTTGTTGGGTCTCGTTGAGAAGGAGGCCCTAAAATAACGGAATTGCGTATATGAAATTTACTATTACCCAAAGTGATAATGCCGGCCCTGCGGTTAGTACCCCCAAGTGTATAATTTCCATTAATCCCGTAAGCTAAACCAGGCCCTAAAACTGTGGCATTGGAGATAGCCGGTTCCGTTCCTATACCATCCACCATAATACCAGCAAGATTCAGATTAACATTTGCATACCCAGGGTGGCGGTATGCCAGTATATTTTGCAAATAACCTTTGTAACCATTTAAAATATTAAAATCTATCCCTGTACCGGAATAGCTGATAAGATTGTTGGCATTACAATTACCACCACTAAAAGTAAAACTTATCCCGTCGGAATTACTTACCTGTATGTTGTTTAGTATGGTATTGTTAGTTACATTTTGTAAAGAGAGTGATGGTCCAAATCTTGAACCTGCAAACTCAATCCTTACATAGCTGAGTACGCCCGAACTATTGCCGTTAGCATTGCCTAAAATTTCAATGCCGCCCCAAGTGGTTTTTTGCAGGCCTTTAAGGCTGTTTAAAGTAAAAATAATGGGAGCATCAGTTTTACCCTTGGCATTTATAACTCCCCCAGTGGTTATTCTGATAGTAAAATTATAATCAATTTTTATTAAAGTACCGGCCTGTATTTGCAGAGTTTGGCCGCTTGCCACTGTAATATTTGTTTTAAGTATGTAAACGGTATCCTGTACCAGCTGTATAATGTTTGCCTGCAGCCTGCTGTCGCCGGCTTCTATTATTGCTATGGGTTTTGCGGGGAAGCGAAAAACCGGTTCTTTTTTGCAACCAAATGTAACCCCTAATAAAAAAAAAGGAATATAATATTTAAGAAGCTTTATTATATATAGAAACATAGTGTATTTTTTAGAAATTATAAGTAATAGAAAAGGAATAAGTACGCTGCGGCTTAATATCTGATGTGGTATTATCAATGCCGCTTATGTAGGCTGATGGAATAGAAATATCCATTGCTTTCGTATCAATTTTTAAGGGCTCATCAAATTTTGCATTACTATTAATGTCTTGGTAAGCTATGTAACGGCTCTTAAGCAAATTGGTAATATTTAATTTTAATTTACATTTATCTTTAAATAAATTTTGACTTAGACTAATATCCATCATATCCCTTGGGTTAATGAATATTGGGAAGGGAATTAAGTTAGCTGGCCCCAAACTCGGATTTTCAGCAATGTCATTTAACTGGTAAATATGATCTCCTGTTTTATTATAGGTAATGGTTGCTTCAAAACTATTTTTAAATGCACTAATGGTGATACCTGCATTTATGATATATTTTGCCTGACCAATTAATGTATGTTCCACTGTAATATTAGGTACGTAAGGGTCTGTAGTAAGCTGGGTGGGTACTTTAGATTTTAATAAAGTGCCATTGCCAAATAAAGTGATATTTTTAAGCCATTCAGCAAAAGGCAAAAAGTCCATTTTTTTCCTTATTTCTGCCTCCACCCCCCTTACATAAACTTTGCTTACATTTATTGGTACAAGCAATGAGGGAGATGAACCGGGACTTAACGCATATTCGATGGCATTATCTAATTTTTTATAAAAGGCAGAAACAGCAAATATTTCTCCACTGCCAGGAAAGTACTCTGCCTTAAAATCGTAATTATTAATACTGGTACTTTTAAGGGCAGCATTTCCTGCAGATAAAACATAAGTCTGTAAATCTACACGTGCAAATTGTGCAAGATCTCTTAAATCGGGCCTTATTACGGTTTTAGAATAGGCTAATCTTAAATTTATTTTTTTTGTAGCTGCATACACCATATTTACAGAAGGTAAAAAGTTAAAAACAGTTCTTGCTGTAATATTTCCGTTAAGGCTTAAATCTGGGGTATTGAAATTGGGGTAGGTAAACTGATTATATAAATCTACAAATTGGTCGTATTTTTCAGCCCTAATGCCCCATATTACCCGTAATTTTTTACCTATTTTACTATCTATGCTTTCATAAGCTGCAAATAAGTTACTTCCTGCATTGTAAGTTCCAGTAGATATTGCAATATCCCCTAAAGCCGAAAAGGAGGCTTGATTTAAATAGAAATGTTCTGCCGCAAGTAAATTTTCTAATTCATCATTAAGGTTTTGATAAATAACTAGATCAGAGGTTGTTTTTTTGTACCTGCTCTGAAACAGGATACCAGTCTTAAAAATTTGTTTATTTTTTAAAAGCATAATTGGTGTGGTAATATTAAAGGCGCCACCAATAATTTTATCGTTGCTTTTAGTCCAATTTCTTCCCTGTTGCTGCAATGCTTTTGAAGCATCTGATAGATTGGTACCGGCAAAGAGCGAATCACCGGATATTTTTGGAAGAAAAAAATTCCTGATATCTGGTAAATCAGTACTGTTTAAAGTTGTGTTGATATTCCATTCTATACGGGTTTCATCATTGATACCTGTGCGGTGTTCGCCTGATAAGATGCTGTTAAGGATTTTTTTTTGTTCTGTGAAATAAGTAACTCCGTAAAATGCCTTTTCATTATTGGCATTGTCCTGGCTAATTCTTTCTGTTATTCTTCCGAATGGTCGTTCAGTAAATGTGCTGTTATAAATTTGTGTGATTAAATTTTTAAACGTTATTTTATTTTTGCCAAAACTTAGTGCAAAGTTTACCACACCGCCAAAGTCGGCATTATACCGGTAGCGCTTATTCTCGGAATAATAATTAACGCCAAAAGGAGTTCCCGGCGGATCGGTGTTGAATATCTGCGGACTCCTCATAATCAATTCATCTTCTATTAACTCTGTTTTGCGCTGGCTTACCGCCGCAACAATACCTAACTGAGCAGCATTTTTAAATTTAATAGTTTTACCATAACCAAATTGCAGACTCTCGTTTGGTTTAGAACCTCCAAAATCAACACGTTTTAAATTATTTTTTAACATACGTAAAAAACGTTGTTGCTCAAAAAAATTATACCCTAAAACCCCACCCTGCCCATCTGCATATTTGGGATACTCCGCCGGTAATTGTTTATTTTTAGCACCAAAGCCCAGCATTTCAAACTTGCTGCGGCTATCGCCATAAAAAGTTTTGCCAATAGTTTGGCTGCTAAAGCCGGTACCCACTGTAATAGAATAGAAATCGCTTGCCGGAAATTCTTTGGTATTAATTTGCACAATACCGCCAGCAAAATTGCCTGGCATATCTGGCGTAGCTGTTTTTGTAACAGCGATATTATCCAACACTGCAGCAGGTATTAGATCAAGGGCAAATGCATTACGGTTAGTTTCTGTACTGGTCATTAATACCCCATTAAGCATTGTTTGGTTATACTGGTCGCCCAGCCCCCTTACTACCACAAAGCGGCCATCCTGCACATTGGCGGCGGGCATCCTTTTTATTATTGCACCTACATTGGCATCTGGTGTCCTTCTTATTACTTCGGCACTCATTACATCCATAGCGGCGGCGTTACTTTTTTGTTTTATGTACATTGCTGCCTGGTTGTCGGCTCTTTTTGTTGCTACTGATTTTACAACTACCCCTGCTAAATCAGATTTGGGAGTCATTAAAACATCTAAATAAGTTACTTCTCCTTTTTTTATTACAACCCCACTTATATTTTGTGCAGTATAGCTGCTACTGGAGTAAGTGATGGTATAATTGCCAGGTGCCAGTGATAAAATATAACTGCCATCGGTAATAGAAGCTACACCTTTGGCACTGCCCATAACGGTAATGCTTACCCCATTCATACTAAGGTTGGTGGTGCTGTCGGTTATTTTGCCGGTGAGTTTTCCTGTACCGTTTTGCGCCCGGCTTTGGTGTGCAAAGCCAAACAGTAAAATAAAAGAAAGCAGGTATTTTATGGGGATATATTTTTTCATAACAATAATTTTTACGCCTTTTTCAAATACAGTTATTCGGGGTTGTTATAGTTGGTTTTCAATGGTGTAAAATTTACCCATCCCTGTAACCAGTTATCCGTGCCTGAGGCACCAATATGGTTTACTGCATGTTTAAAAAAGGCGCCGCCGTAATCTGTTCCGCTAAAATCAGCCCCGGTTAATATGCTTGCGTTAGCAGCCGGAAAAATCTTGGGCATTTCGTAATTAAAGGGATCAATAAAATTAAAATCTGCTATGCTTAAAAAAACTTTATTTTTTAAAGAAACCTGCAGCATAAAATTTTTAAGGTCCCTGCTTTGTAAGTTTCTAAATGCAGCAGGGTTTAAATAAAATGTACGTGAAGTATCAGCACATTGAAAAATGCTGCTGCGGATTTCTGACTGGCCATTTAAAAATGTAATTGCTGTAAGGGAATCGCCAATATGTAAGGCACCTGCATTAAAGCCGGCAAGTATTGAATTTCTTATTCTGAAATGGCTGTTATATGTGGCTACCAATGCAGCATTGGACAGCATGGTATCGCTGTATTGTGTGGTTGACCCGTTTTGGCCATTAGGCCCAAGCACCGTTAAATTACTAATAACAGGGTAGGTTAAAGGTATTGCGTTTACATTGCCGTTGGAATTATTAGCGATGTAAACACCAGCAAAACTATTGGCAGGCGCACTGCTGATATCACCAAAAAATGGATGGCGACTGGCCAATAGCTGCTTCATTTTTCCATTGTAACCGTTAGTAATATAAAAATCTGCAGCACCTCCGCAGGCATAAGATATAAGGTTGCTACAATTTACACTGCCACCCAAAAAACTATATGCAGGAGAGCTTGAGTAACTTACCATTACATTTTCTACTATACTGCCGCTGCCTGCCGCATCCAGAGTAAGAGCGGCAAATTCTATCCTTACATATTTTAGGGTACACGAAAAATGGCTGGTATCCGTACCTGGTATTGTGGCTCTTGTATTATTTTTTGCCTTACCTATTACTATTACGCCTGCCCAGTTAAGGCCTTGTGTACCTTTTGTTGCGCTGCTGGTAAGTACTACCGGGTTCTCTTTTGTACCATTAATTTGTAAACTGGCACCGGCATTGACAACAATACCGCTGCCTGAATTAAATTTAACCAGTGTTCCTTCATCTATAGTAAGTTGCTGACCAGCCTGCAGGTCTAATGGCCCTTGTATAACATACACAGTATCTTTTTTAAAATGGATTATATTAGGGGTAATAAAACCCGACCCAAATTTTAAAAGCTGTTCCGCTTTTACAGTGCTTAACTTTTGTTTAGCTTCTTTTTGACATCCCCAAATAAACAGCAATAATATTGTTGTAAAACAAGTTACAGGCCACAGCAGGTAATTACTTTTTTTCATAGTATTTATTTAAATAACCAGGAAATAGTACAGAAATAAGTGCGTTGGGATTTTATTAATGCGATAGTATTATCTACGCCGCTTTTATAATTTCTTGCAGCACCATTTATAGTTTCCACTACAAGCGGGCTGTCAAATTTTTTATTACCATTCAAATCCTGGTAAATGATAAAAGGATTATTTAATAAATTATTAGCACCCACAATAATTTCAAATTTAGATTTGAATAGTTTTTGAGCCACCTGCACATCTAAATGTTCACTTCCTTTTACCCGGTAATCGGGTATTGCCAAAACGATGTTGCCGTTAGTTAACTGTACATCTTTACCAGATCCCAAAGCATTGATATAATCGCCTGTTTTACTGTAAATAACAGATAGTTGTGGAAAGCGGTTAGATTGAATAGTGACACCGGTATTAACACTATATTTTGGGGTGCCACTAAGTGTATGCTCTTTTACGTATGGTGTAGTAAAGCTCCTTACCGGGCCTGCATCTGCTTTTGAAGAAATAATATTTCCATTGGCAAAAATAGCAGCTCCACTTAACCAGGAAATATTTAAGAAATTAAGTTTTAGGTTAAGGCTGCCCTCTATACCTTTTACCACTGCGGGAGGCGTATTGTGAGGTTTAAATAAAATATTACCTGCTCCATAATTTTCAATTATATATTCTATGGGCTGATTTATTTTTTTATAAAAGGCCGATACGTTGCCGGTAAAAAAAGATTGCGCCAATATATTTATACCTGTGGTGTAATTGCTAATTGCCGTCATGTCTAATATAGGATTACCCGTTTTTATACTAAAAGAAGCCGCATCATAATAAGCGTAAGTAACCAGCTCCTGCAATTGTGGCCGGTTGAGGGTATTAAACCATGTGGCCTGTAACTGTATATTTGAGTTAGCTTTTAAAACAAGCGATGCCGATGGTAAAAAAACTGTAGCATTTACTTTAGTATTTTTATAATTGGGCAGGTATTCCGGGTTTCTTAAACCGGGAGTGTAATTGTAGTATATGTCCGAAGACAACGTATTGCTGGACTCCATACGGCCGCCTAAATTATATAACAGGAAATTGGTTATGCGGCCATCTAATTTAATATATGCGGCCCCAATATTTAAAGAGCCGGAATAGCTTGCTTTTGTATTTTGATTTGCTGCCAGGAATAATGATGTGGAAACACGGCCATTAATATAGAAGGGTGAAATGGCATTACCTCCGGGATAATAACGCTCTGGTGCCAACAATTGAGACAAAGTAAAATAGCCACTGCCTCTTACCAAAAAAAGATCGGCATTTGCCACCCTGAAATTTTGTTGAATGAAAACACCTCCATTTAGTGTTTGTGGTTGTTTAATAAGATTAAATGGGAAACTAAGATTTAATGCGGCAGAAAAATTATTGTCTTTGTATTTTCTCCATAACCTGCCTGAATTTGTAAATACATTATTTGTGACAGGAGTTGCAATTTCAAACCTTGTACCTGTTAAATCTTGCCTTAAAAGCAAGTTTATCTCGTCGGGATTTTGCTGATTTATAAAGGTATAAGTTGCCTGCCAATCCATTTTAAATCTTCCGTTGGGGCTTAAAATATGCTCGCCAGATAATTGAGAATTGATAAAATAACGCTGTGTGGGAGTATAATTAATACCGGCATTTGCAAGTGTATCTTCATCGGGTTTAAAAATATTTGTTTTTTTTGTATAGGCATTTGCAAACTGGCTGCCTGCAAAATTTTTGAAAGAAATTTTATTTTTACCAAAAAGTAATGTAGTATTTATAATAACAGAAGTTTGTGCATTATATTGGTAAATTTCATCGGTGGACTGAGATTTAATTACCGTTTTATTCAATGCTGTAAATGGGTAAGGATTTTCAACCACATTAGGTGCCACCTGCACCGTTGATTGCTGGTACTGCTGGTTTTTTAGCTGATTGAAAAATACCACCAAGCTGATTTTTGCATTATTTTTTAGTTTAAAATTTTTGCCAAAGCCCAGTGTCATTTTTGTATTGGGTGCAGCATTAGCACTGGTGATTGCAGCTAAATTATTCTTAAGTTTTTTAGATAAATAAATTTGCTCCTGGATATTTAATGAACCAAAGTAAACCCTTGATCTGGTGCTGGCATTGGGGAAGTCTTCAGGCAAATTCCTGCTGTTACCCGATAAGCCAAATAAATCTAAATTGTTTCTTTTATCACCATAAAATTTTTTTCCATGGGTTGCATCAGAAAAACCTGCCCCTCCCTGGATATAATAAAAATCTTTATCTGCATAATCTTTTGTTTTTATTGATATTGAGCCACCTGCAAAATCTGCCGGTACATTACCTGATGTAGTTTTTTGTACACTAACTTCTTCAATAATTTCTGTTGGCAATATTTTCAACGGAAAAGCCCTTGTCAGAGGGTCAAAATAATTTAGTACACTGCCATTAAAAATTACCTGGTTATACCTTTCACCCATACCCGAAACAGTAAAGCTGTGAAGCATTGGTTGAAACGGGTTGTGCTGAACAATTACCCCGTTTAATGCTTTTAATATAAGTGAAGTATTTTTATAGATACCGGGTGTTATGTTTTGTTGCCCTGTATAATCGGACTGTAACCCATTACCAAATTGAACATAATTATATTTACCACTGAAAGTTTCGTCTCTAAAAAAACTATGCACAACAGAATCCACCACTCTTGCAGAATCTTTATACTGGTATTTATATTTGTAAGGTACTTTTGTGGCGGTAGGGTATAAAATAATATCTAAGTAAACAGGCTGGCCTTCTTTTATTTTTATACCGGTGATAATTTTTTTTTGAAACCCTTTCAGATAATAGGAAATTATATTTACCCCTTCAATTAAATTTA
The DNA here is from genome assembly GCF_031391665.1 of Ferruginibacter sp. Lineage (GTDB taxonomy): Bacteria > Bacteroidota > Bacteroidia > Chitinophagales > Chitinophagaceae > Ferruginibacter. The sequence continues at coordinate 28,832 of NZ_JANMUN010000141.1, read as the reverse complement.
TCCGGTAATAGCCATCTGAGCCAGAAACGGTTTGTTTGCCGGCTGTAGTATCGGTTGAAACGTGTACATTGTATAAAGTGCGATATGTTGTTCCATCAATTACTTTACCTGTTAAAATACCTTGTTTTAGCTGACAAAAACTATTAAGGAATAGTAAAGTAAAGATTACAGGGAGAAAACCTTTTTTTAAAAAAATGGGGGCTAAATACTTCATGGTAACAAATTCTTGTAATAAACCCGGAAATGTATTTTGTGTTATACTTTTCAGGCTTATTGATGGGGGATCAATTACTTACTAAAATTTAGACTGATTTTAAAAAATATTGACAACTACCAGTAATTTTTCTGGTGCAAGGTTATATATCAGGCTATTTTATTTTATTTACTTCCTCCAACCACGCATTTCTTTGTAAGCCCCAAATACCTGTAATAGCTTCGGGCTTTAAACCTGCTTCTACATCTTTAAGCAAAGTAATAGCAGCAGGCATGGTGGTTACAGTAGCAGAACGGCTGGTTATGCTTAATGTATTAAAATTATTTTTAAACATATCAGCCTTAATAAGGCCTGTAAGCAAACTTATTTTTTTTGCAATTAAAGCGGGGTCGCTACTTTCAATATTTTTTAAAAGTGCTTTTTTTTCTTTGGCAAAAGAGCCTTTGTATGCTGTTGATTTTACAGCAGATTGTAAAAATTGAGTAAATACTTTTGCAGGTAATTCTTTGATAACAATTTCATTGGGTGCAATTGTACTTTTATTAAGTTGGGCCATTGCAGCAAAACAACACAATACAAAAAGAGGTAACAGTATTATTATTTTTTTCATAAAATTCATTTGACTTTTTTTAAATAAAGATTTTAAATTGTATTTATCCTGATTGGGTTGTAAGGCAATAGAACACCATAAGGTTAAGATTTATTAAAATTTAACCGTATTAAGTACTAATTTAAACAGGACGGATGCTAACAGATACACTATCAAAGTGTGACCGAAAAGAAATGCAAAACTATAGCAACTTACAGACTAAGATGTTAAGAAACTATTACCTTATGATTAATGTTTGTGTTTATTTTTTGCGCCATTGTTTTTTTGCACATAGCTTTTTAATCCGGACAATTTATTTTCCGTTACGTTACAATACAAAATATATTTTTGGGAGTATCTTCTGGATATTTTAATAATTTTATTAAACGTGTTACCTGAGCAACTGATATGCTTTTTCCAATATCGGATCAATTCCATTAGCTTCCTGAAATGGGCTTATTATTATTTGAATATCTGGTTGTATTCCGTTTTCAACTGGTAAATTATCAGGCGATAATGTTACTGATGATGAATATTGCAATTTCCAACCATTTAATAAAAGATAATTAGCGGGTACCGAGCCACCACCACCTGTTTGATCTCCCACAAGGGTAATATTGGGCAGGTATGACATGTACATCACAAAATCATTACAGGCACTAAAGCATGTTCTATTAGTAAGCAATACAATCTTATTGCTATAATAATTACCCGAAGGAGAAATATAAAATGCTTCTTTATCAAGAAAATCGTTATGCGCAGGCCCTTTTTTAATTACTTCATACTTCACTAATTTACGGTTGTTGATAAACCTGCTGAATAATTTTTCGGCATTAGATAATGAACCTCCGCCATTATTCCTTACATCAACTATCAATCCTTTTGTTGCCGTCATGGTATTAAAAATGGTATTCAAATCTTCTTCCGAAATATTATCCCGAAAAGATGAGTAATAGAGGTAGCCAATACTATCTACTATTTTATATATTACCGGTCCGGTTTTATTATACTGATTTTTGAGGTAGTTTTTTTCTATATTGATAAAATTAAAATTTCGCAGGTACAGTGTATAAAAATTATCGTATGTATAAGTTTTTTCCGGCGATATAAGCGATACATGGCCATCTTTTAAAACTTCAAGCATATTGCTTATCCTTTTAAACAGGTCGTTGTTATTCAATTCTGCTGTAAACTGCGGCCTGCTTTGGTTGTAAACACTATCCCAATTAATATTCTTAACAGAAAATAATGCATATTTTTTATCCAGCTCCTTCCAAACATCTTCAAAAACCGCAGCACTTGTAATAGCAGGTTCTTTTAATTGCAATACTTTTTCGCAGCTGCAAATATTTATTATTACTATAATCAGAAATATAAATCTTAGTTTTTTTAAAAGCCGGTAAGTAAAAAAAAATAGTAGATACATTTCTTTAAAATTTATAGTTGTATTGTATACCTGCCTGGTTGTTGGACGCAATTACACTTCTTGCAGTTTTAATTTTATAAAACTCCCAGTTATACATTATGGAGATGCCATGGCGGTTACCGAAATTTTTATTAATCGCAAACTGATTTTTTACCCGTAAAAATTTAGAAAAGGAACCAGTTTGGTTATTAGTAAATAGTTTTTTAAAGGCGGTACCGTTTTCTGCTTCCTTGTCTGCCGCACTGGAACCGGAATAAGAAGGTTGAGAAAAAATGGAAAATACTGGAAGGGTAATACGGTTTGTCAAAATAATTGAGTTATTGTTTTTACCCAACGCATATTGCAATTGAGCTACAGCCCCAAACGACAGTGCGGTTTCAAAAGAAAAATCATTGTTTATAAATTGGTTGAATTTTCGGCTGTTGTTTAAAAACTGTATGGCTGCACCTGCTTTACAATTAAATGAATTATTGGGGGAAACATACAAACTGTAAATATTTACATACTCGATATTGAAAATACCTGCATTTAATTTAGCCTTTGGCGATGAGTTTGTATTAAGGTTGCCGTTGGCAATATAAAGAGCAGCAATTTCGTGTTCGGCATGTTTGCCTTCATAACGTAATGCAACAGCCGCACCCGGACTACTGCCACGGTAAGTTAAAGCACTGAAATTTTTATCCGTTACCGAACAAAAATTGATTATTATGGCTGTGGATAAGTTCCAGTTTTTATTTTGCCCATTATAATTATCCTGGCACAATAATTTAAAAGGAAATATTAATACAAATAATATCCAGCTAAAATAAAGCCAGCAAATTTTAAATACTTTAAATTCTGGCTTGTTGCAAATCATAATTTTTATAATATCGCAATATCTGAAATATCTTTTGAAAAAAAATATCCCTAATATTAATTTATTGAAAACAAAATAAGCAGATTCAATAGTTTTATCCACATCAATTCACACATTATTACATAAAATACAATGGTAACACTTAGGTAACATTTAGTTAAAGCAGCAATAAGAACTTCACACCGTAATAAAATTATACGGCGTTTTAGTTTGACGGTGTCATTTAAAACTTTTCATAATTTTTCTTAATCCATCCTTTGTGAGTTCCTGTATGAGGGCAATGTGAAAGTATAGTTTATTTCCTCATTGCATTCCATCATTTTACCCTTTACTAAATAACCTATTAAGGTTGCAGCCGGAGAGTGTTGCAACATAGAGAAGTAAAACAATTTTAAAATTTACGGTGTGAAAAGTACAGATATACATATTGGAATGAATGGGTCGATGCTTGACGAACATCCAACAGGTGTTGGTATATACTCATTAAATGTAATTAATTATCTCACTGTTTTATATAAGAAAGATATTAACCGTGCAATAACTGTATTTACGCCTACCCGAACTTTTTTAAATGATGATATTACTACAGTACGTTTATCCCGTTTATTAAAATCATCTCAGTATGGAAAAATAGCTGCATTCACCCGCTTTGTGTGGAATACTTTTTACTACCCGTTGCAGGCCCGCAAGTTTGATGTACTTATAAGTACAACCACCCATGGAAGTTTTTTTCTGAAAAATCAGATTATTACAATCCACGACCTGTTATCGCTTCGTTTTAATAACATCAGCCTGCACCAGCGTTTTTATTTTAAATACCTGCTTCCATACCTGCTCTCTAAATCAAAAATTATTATAGCAGTGTCACATTCAACAAAAAAAGATATCACTGATTTTTTAAAAATCCCGGCAAATAAAATTGAAGTTGTTTATAATGGATACGACAAAACAATTTATAATGAGCAGGCCATACAGCAAAAAAATATCTTTAATAGTTATGGCATAGCAAATTATTTTCTGGCAATCGGGCCAACATATCGGCATAAAAATTTTGAACTGCTTATTGATGCTTTTGATGAATTAGATACTGACGCAAAGAGAAATTTTCCTTTACTTATTGCAGGCGGAAAAAAAGATTATCTCAATACTTTAAAACAGTATGTTGCAAAAAAGGGCTGTGAAAATCATGTGCATTTTATTGGGTATGTGCCGGCTCCATTAATGCCATCTTTATACAAAGAGGCTTATGCTCTTGTTTTTCCAAGTTTGTATGAAGGTTTTGGTTTTCCACTTTTAGAGGCAATGGCATGTGGCTGTCCGGTTATTTCATCTAATATTTCATCAATGCCAGAAGTATGCGAAAATGCGGCATTGTATTTCGATCCCTATAACAAAGACTCTTTAGTACTGCAATTGCAAAGTATCATTAAAAATAAAGAATTATATGCAATGCTAAAGCAACAAGGAATACAACAGGCTAAAAAATTTTCGTGGGATAAAACAGTGCTGCAATTGAAAAGAATAATAGAAACAAATTTGAATTAATTAATAAAAATAATAACCCATGATAGACATTAGCTGCTCAATTGTCGTATTTCATAACCCAGTTAAGGAAATTAAAAATGCCATCAATAGTTTTTTAACCGGCACCAGTAATGTAAAATTATACCTGGTTGATAATTCTGTCGATGATAATTTACGTTTTACTTTTGATTCATTTTCTCCCTTGGTAGAATATATTTATAATGGCAAAAATCTTGGTTATGGATCTGCACATAATATAGCCATTCAAAAAACTATCAATTCTTCCCGTTATCATCTGGTTCTTAACCCTGATGTAGAGTTTGATGCCACAGTGCTGAACAGGCTTATAAAACTTATGGAGCAAAATCCTGATATAGGACTGGTAATGCCTAAAATTCTTTATCCAAATGGAAGTATGCAATACCTGTGTAAAATTCTGCCTTCGCCTGCCCATTTGTTTTTAAGAAGGTTTATACCCGGGCCATTGAAAGTATTGTTTAAAAAAACGCTTGATAAATATGAACTGCGAAATAAGGATTATAACTCAATTATGGAAACGCCAAATTTATCTGGTTGTTTTATGTTTATAAGAACGTCGGTATTTAATGAAGTAGGCATGTTTGACGAACGTTTCTTTTTGTATATGGAAGATACCGATCTGTGCCGCCGCATCAACGAAAGGTACAAAACGATTTATTATCCTATTGTAAGTATAATACACGGATACGGCAAAGCATCGTACAAAAACTTTAGGATAATGAAACTGCATCTTAAATCTTCTATAAAATATTTTAATAAATGGGGGTGGTTCAATGATAAAGAACGGGGAGCTGTAAATACTATTGCCATCAGCAGTTCTTATATGCTTAAGAATAAAATAAAGGGGATAACCAATAAAGTAAATGCTGGTACACAAGAAGCTGTTACAATAAATATGGGTGCTACAAGGCAAGTGCAGATAAATTTGAATTAACGTATTAATAAGCAGTGTAGCAAACAGAAAAATAATGAACATGCAACCCTCAAAGCAAATTGGTATATCAGTGATTATTTGTTGCTACAATAGCAAAAGCCGCCTTAAACCAACACTGGAAGCATTGTGTAAGCAAGTGGTTGACTCAAAATTATTGTGGGAAATTATTATTGTTGACAATGCATCAGACGATTACACTACTGCCGAAGCAACAAGCATCTGGAATTCATTTACCGGTAAACCAATAATTAATTTTGAAATTGTAATTCAGCCATTGCCTGGTTTGGCTAATGCCCGGCGAAAAGGAATTAGTGTGGCGCAATACCAGTATCTGTTGTTTTGTGATGATGATAATTGGCTTGCAGAAAATTATGTACAGGGCGTGTACGATATATTGAACGGCAATGATGATATTGGTGCATGCGGAGGGCAGGGTTTTCCTGTATTTGAAACAGAAAAACCAGTGTGGTTTGATAGCTATGCTGAAGCTTTTGCCTTAGGCCCTCAATCGCTTAATGAAGAAAATAATGTACTGCTTAATTTATATGGCGCCGGCATGGCTATTAACAGCAAAGTATTAGAAAAGCTGGAACAAAATAATTTTAAACCACAAATGACAGGCAGAACCGGTAAAAAATTATCATCGGCTGAAGATACCGAATTAACTTATGCCCTTGTGCTTATGGGGTACAAATTACATTATGCAAAAGATCTTCATTTTTTTCACTACTTGCCGGAGCAACGACTGAAATTTGATTATTTGAAACAGTTATTTATTGCATTTGGTACCGATGGCCCGGTTAGAAATTTATATTATGCCCACCTGAGCAAAAGGTTTTTCCATAAAATGATATGTAACTGGTACCTGCACTTTCTGCTGAGCGTAGTTCGGTTTTTTAAATACTTGCTGATACCACCAAAAAAATATGGAAGAACTATTTACTTTAACTGGAACATAGCTTACATAAAACAATTATTTTTTTTGAAAAGAAAATATACAAGTATAAAAACGAATATTTTATCTCTTAAGCATAGCCAGCCGCCAGAAGTGTTCAGTAATAAACAACAATACTATCCAATACCAGTTTAGTTCACCATTTTTTCGCTATGAAATATTTTTACATTAGCACAATTACAGGCAGGTCGGGTATATGTAAATACTCACAGGATTTTTATGAGTTTATTTTAAAGCCCAGAGGATTTATTTTTATTGATAGCAGTATGCATTTGAGTGAGATATTTACAAAAATTTCTTCCAGAGATTATGTACATATCGAAACAGGTATTTTTCAAACAAGAGAAATTGAAATACTTTTTTTGATGCTGAATGCAAATTACAGGAATGTATCAGTTACACTTCACGATGCTCCGTTGCTCACGTATCCGTTTAAAAAATACAACAGCCCATTTTTAAATAATTTTTCTAAATTTTACGACAGGTATATTGTGCATCATAAAAACGCAATCCCTTTTATAAAGAAAATTAAAACCATTTATGTTTTAACCAATCAAGGCGTAGCGGTTACAAGAAAAATTTACAAAACAGATAATGTGTGCTTTTTACCGCATATAGTTACCATAAATGATTTAGAAGTCGTTGCAGAAACCAACAAAAATTTTTTATATTTTGGATTTATAGGCAGAAATAAAGGAATAGACTATGCTTTAAAATTGCACCAATTAATTTTAAAAACTTACAAAGGGGTACAGTTTTATATTATTGGCACTGCACTCGGTAAACAAAAAGAATTTTATAACCAGCTAAAACTTAAATATAAAAAGAATGTGCATTTTTTGGGCTATGTGCCCGAAGAGAACTTGCAGGAGGTATATGACAAAGCCAGTTTTGCGATAATTATGTTTAAACCATATAAATTCTTTTACCCGGCAAGTGGAAGCATTCTTTATAGTTTAAACAAGGGAAAGATTGTTTTAACTAATAATGTAAACGCAATACCGGAAATTATTTCAGATAATAAAAACGGTATTTATTTAACCGGAAATCTTAATAAAGACACGGCAATTTTGCTTGAGCTTTATGATGATAAAGCACGGCAAAAAGCAATACTTAAAAATGCAGGTAACTATCTGTATAACGAGCATGCTCCTGAAAAAGTTGCTGAAGCTTTTTTTAGTAAATTTATAATGCGAAACGAAGTAAAATCAACCTGACTAAACTTTAAGTAAATTTAATTTTGAAAACTGTTTACTGTATTATTGTAACATACAATGGCATGCAATGGATCGACAGGTGTTTACAAAGCCTGCAGAAAAGTTTACATCAGGTTACTGTTATTGTAGTTGATAATGGATCAAAGGACGAAACCTATAGCTACATAAAAACTAACTATACTGATGTAATTTTAATTGCTGCAATAAGTAATCTGGGTTTTGGCCAGGGTAATAACATTGCATTAAAAATGGCTGTAAAAGATAATGCAGATTATGTTTTTTTACTTAATCAGGATGCCTGGATATCAAATGACACTATCGAAAAGTTAATATCAGCACATGAGGAATATCCTCAGTATGGTATTATAAGTCCTGTGCATCTAAACGGGGCCGGCAATGATTTTGATGACCACTTCTTTAATTACCTTTCGCACTCAAACATTAAAGGCCTGTTGCTGGATAATATATGCAATAGCAATATAAATACTGATTTAATTGATTCGCCATTTGTAAATGCAGCTGCATGGCTCATTACTAAAAACTGTTTGCATAAAGTTGGAGGCTTCGACCCGGTATTTTTTCATTACGGTGAAGATGATAATTATGCACAAAGGGTGCGGTACAAAGGTTTTAAAATTGGGATTTTGCCCAGCACTCTAATTTATCATGATAAAGAGAGGCCATCTTTAAATAATAAAACTGATATTAAAAAAATAATCAGCCGGGACTGGACACAGTTTTTAGTTTACGTATGCGATGTTAATAACAAAAGCTACAAAATGATGATGATTAAGAGAACAGCACGGCATTTTCTTGATTTTGTAATTGCGCTGGTTTCAATTAATAAAGAAAAACTAATTTATAATTTTTCAATGCTAAAAAAAAGCCTTACAGCATTTAGTAGCGTTACAAAAAGCCATACAGTTTCAGCATCTGATGGCATTACCCCATATTTATAAGCTGGTAATGTAAATCCATAAACTTAATATTATGTTGATGTGAGTTATTAATAGCGGATTATTTAATAAATTAATTTCGTGTTGAAATTTTCCAACACAATGATTGTAAATATTATCCTCATAGTGCTTATCGCTTTTTTAGTTGTTTGTTTTGCCATCTCTAAAATTATTTATATAGCACATAAGAAACATCTTTTTGATGAACCTTTTGAAGACAGGAAAGTTCATTTAACAAAAACACCCAATCTTGGTGGGGTTGCAATAATTGCGGCTCTAATTTTTACCGTTTCATTTTTTTTACCTGAAACTGGCATACCAAACATAAATTATTTGATTGCTTCAGTAGTGATTTTATTTTCGCTTGGAATAACAGATGACCTGGTTGGTGTAGATCCGTATAAAAAGTTTGCTGCACAAATATTAGTAGCTGTTTTAGTAACTGTAATGGCTAAAATAAGGGTAGAAAATTTACATGGGCTTTTTGGTATTAACAGTATTAGTTATTTCGGAAGCGTATCTGTATCTATTTTGTTTATTGTTTTTTTAATGAATGCGGTAAACCTTATTGATGGAATAAATGGACTTGCCGGGAGCTTTGGTTTATTAGCAAGTATTATCTTTTCTTATTTCTTCTGGAAATTAAATGCCATAGCGTTTTTATATATATCTCTTGGAATGTGTGGGTGCCTCATTGGTTTTTTAGTCTATAATTTTACACCTGCCAGAATATTTATGGGAGATACAGGTTCTTTGTTTTTGGGGTTCATACTTTCAGTATTTTGTATTAAATTTATAAATCTATCTCAATTGTTGGATGGTAAAAGTGATTTATCAGTTTCGGCGCTTCCATTAATATTTTCAATACTTGTTGTTCCTGTTGTTGATACTTTAAGGGTATTTATTTTGAGAGTAAGTAAAAAGAAATCTCCCTTTGATGCTGACCGTAATCACTTGCACCACATTCTTCTTGATTTAGAACTCTCACATTTAAGTGCAACCGCAATATTAATAACTGTAAATTTTTCCTTTTTTCTATTGGCGTTTTGCCTACGGAATATAAAAGTCGAATATTTATTCCTGTCTCTTTTAACATACGCAGTAATTTTACTGATTATTTTAAATGTCATAAAAACCAGTTTTAACTTCAGGAGTAATAAAACAAATTTTTCAATACAGGGTCGTATGAAAATTATTTCCAATAAATTTACCCAAGAGCATTTAATTTCTAACTCTGCGAAGCAAAAGCAGAATATTTTATAATAAATTATGTAGTCAAATCAGCGGGCTGAATATAGCTTTTTAACTTTTCAAATAAAATGACACTAATTGATGATGAAACTTTGTTTCAGATACTAAAATGACCACCTCAAAGAGAACTTTGTAAAACTTATTGCAGATACCCGGTTACAGTACACCCACCTTATTACTTTTACGCCTGCGGCAAATAAGCCGGATGAACTGCATCGGATAAAAATATTGTTCATTGAGTTTGCTTCGTGCCTTGGCAAACACAATTGCAGCTATTGCAAATGCTGAAACTTGCTGTAAAGCAACTGTAATAAAAATATTGTAAAGAAGTTTTTCATCCTGATCTACCGCAAATTTCTTGACAGGTTTTGTAAAAGCAAGGTCTGCATCCCGGCTACTGCCGGTATTGGCCTGCGGTTTTGTAAAAACAATCTCCATCCTGTTTTGGCCTCCTTCGGAGAAAATATTGGCGGATAGTATTCTTTTTACAAAAACCTTGCTTTTACAAAATCTGTTTCAAGGCCGGGTTGCTACGATTAGGGTGAACAGCAACACAGGCTGAGTTTTTATGTTTTTTATTTTATAGGTGTTTTTTTGGCAAAGCAAAATCGAATCAGGTATAAGAAAATTTGAAACGAAATAACCTTAAAAATACTGACGATTTTTTATACTGGAATATACAGGTATACTTAGGAATTGTACAATTTATCAAAACAATTTGAGCAATATCAAAAAATATAAAAAAATATAAAGAGGCAACAATGTAAAGCGAATAAAATATAAGTTGTAGAGTAATATAAAACCATTGATTTTTTTCATACAGCAGAAATTATGTGGTGAGTAAAATATTTTCATTCAGATGCCGGAAAGCTGCCCCGCAACATGGCAGCAGAATAAATAAAATGGTGGGGCAGCTTGTGTTTTTACAGCTGATTAATTGATTGGTAAAATGTATGATTTTAGCTTTTATGGAAATTAAATAATTCCTTAATACAATTGATGGTCATAGTTAGTTACTCAATAGCAAGTATAAGAGGGTAAAAGAGTTTATTGCCGGCGCAGAATTATACATGGTAAGAAAGCAAAACGATATGGCCCTTTTTATGCTGCACCAGGCAGCATGCAAAGTATTTTAAAAAAACAACTGGCCTGCATATCAACACTTATAATATTGATAAACTGATACGTTATTGCTCAATGGTATCTTATAAAATACGGCAGGTATTTCCAAAAGAAAACGAAAGGAATGAAAGGCTGTTTTTGTTATTGCAGAAAGCTTATATTGAAACAAGGTATAAGGAAGCCTTTAAGATTTATCATGTGGATTTAATTGTTATTATTGACAGTGTAAAAACATTGCAAAAAATGATGCAGGAATCAACTGGCAGTTAATGCAAAAAGTAATTAATTTTCTACTTAAAAAGATGCATTGAAATCATAAAAAAATAAGTGGTAAAAATAAAATTTACTGCATTAAATTTCAAACCAGAAAAAAAGTTAATTACATAACAAATTTTCTTTTCTGTCTCCACCAAATTTTAAGGCGTTTAAAACAGCATTTTAACTGCCAGGTTTATCACAGAATAATATTCCATTCGCAGGGATGAATTTGCTTTGTTTTTTAATTTTTTATCGATTAATATTTTGTAAAAATAGTGGAGTAAAATGTTTTTTTGTGGCTAATGAATGGGTGATTTTAAAGCGGATTATAATGTAAAAAAAACGCTGTTTTCGGTACATATTTATATAGAAAAATTTTACAGCAGTCAGGAAGATTATTATGCAGAAAAATATTGTACTTAAAGTTGTGGCATAATTGATTGCTTTAATTAAAAAAAAATCGACTCCTTACTGCTTAGAACTGGTACAAAATTTGTTCAATATTCTTTACTAGATTAATAGTGAACAGGAATATTGTGGAAAGAGAAAAATATCTATGCAGGCGATAACCATAGCTTACATCTCCTATTTGTTTTAAGGGTTTCAAAAATTCTTTGAAAGCTGTTCTCCAACTTCTTCCATCATTAATCTTTAGTAATGCATAATCCGCCGGGTCTTGCGGATGGCAAGATGTACAAACGTGGCACGTTTGGCATCTTGCCCTTCGCTCCGGAGTCGCTGCGGATGATTGCAAAAGGTTTTAAAAATATTGATTCAAGAAAAAAATGTGAAAATGAAAAAAGAGGAACAGGAAGTGAGGATACATTTTGTAAGAACAAGGATGAATATTGCAGAACTGAATAATTTAAAAAATCTGCAACGAAAAGCCCACGAAAAAACGGTAAGCAGTTATGCCAGAAAAGTGATATTACAACCCCCTGTAAAAGTAAAGTATCGCAACCAGTCTGCCGATGATTTTTATAGAGAGATGGTAGGGCTAAAAAATGAGCTCAGTGCAATTGGGAATAATTTAAACCAGTCGGTACATAAGCTGCACCTGTTAGACAGAGTTCCGGAATTTAAAGATGTTGTAAAAAAATATGATGGTTTACAAAAAATATTTTTTAGTGATTTTGAAGAGATAAAATTCAAGATTAATCAATTGTATTATGAATATTTTGAAAAGCTAGCTTCTCTCCAACTAAATGAATGATTTTTTGAAATCATTTTAATGGAATCTTCGGTGCTCTATCATTTACAAGTTTTACAACAGGGCAAATTTTATTTTAGAAATAGTTGCAGGATAATAGATTTTTATTAATATTATGAAAACTATCACCCAAATAAAACTTTCAAGAATCTGCTAAGGGCTATGCAAGAAATATCAATGCAGTAGGATTTGAATTTTGGCTGATGTTCCGGGATCATAGTCCGTGGCCTTTTCTTTTCGTTGAGGCTCTTTTCTTTTTCAATAGAGTATTCTCTGGTAAAGCTTTTCGTATTTCTTTGATATCTGACAGATCTTGAGGCCTTCTGGAAGCTAATTTATTTTTGACAAAATCATGCAATCCAATATACCTCACTAACAGTCCATCGGTATCAAGGATTTGCATTTCTTTTTTTGCTTCTTTAAATTCCAAACCATCGATGTGATTTAGAATATCAATCCGCAGAGGAGGATAACCGATTTGGGTAATATACCCGGACCTTAAAAAATCAGCTTCTTCCAAGCCCAATGACTGCATACCAAATTCCTTTACTACCTGCACCATTGACCGTGCATTTTCTGGCGAGATATTTATCCATAAATCAAGGTCGCCTGTATGGCGGGGTTTACCATGAAAGGCAAGTGCATAACCACCCACAACCATATATTCTACCTGATGTTTATTCAACAGCCTTAGAAAATCCTCGAAATCCTTCGCTAAAGTCATGATTTTATTTTTTTAACCTGTACCATAGTCTTATCCATTCGCTGCCCTTTTTTCAGGCTTTGAGAAACAATAAAAGTAACTGCAGCCAGCCTTTCTTTTGGATGTCGGCTAAGCCAGTATTTCAAGTCTTGTTTTTTTTCATTAAGAGCTTTAAGAGGCTGTTTGGTGACCACTGGCACTATGGAACGGGAAACTGAAGAGGGTAATAAGGGACGGGAAAAAATAGGTAATCTTTCCACTTTAATGATATCATTTTCATAAGCGGTTTTTGCCTTACTTAAATAATTGTTTAAGGTATTGTAATTGTATTGCGGATAACTCTGGCATAACAGCTTGAGATTGGAGAAAACCTCCACGGGGCAATCAGGCTTTGTTTTCCAATGCATTAAAACGACCCTTTTTTCAGCTCTCGTAATATTGTTCATACTACAAATATAACAAATAAAACCAGCATATTAGTCATATTTGAGAGAAATCTGTGTCAATTTTAAACATTTACTTTTAATTAGATTAATCAAAACCAGTGCCCGGGTCTCAACAGTTTGCGTGTATAGCATAAAAGTTCTTCCTTGCGTAGCGGGAAATAAGCGCATACATCTTCAATGGCATAGTCAGCGAGAAATTTAATTTCTTTTTTGAGGGCATAAATAACTTTGGCTTCACTATAAAACCGGATTATTTCGGCCCATTCCTGCGGATTGCCTCTTTCAATTACCCTTGCAATAACGGTAAGGTATTCTTCTCTCCATTCTATGTCATCATACCTGAATTCCCAGAACAAACGCTTTGACAAATCTGGTTTATCCTGTATGGTTGTTTTTCTTACCATTATTATAGTTATAAAATCTCTTTTTTAGGCCTATAATGTGAATTGTTTTTGCATAGCATTTTGCTCATCATTTTAAGCCACAATATTTGCCAATCGCTGCAAATCCAGAATAAATAAGTTCGAAAATTGTACAGGGAGGACGACACTTTTACATGAACCCTGCCTCTGGCGGGGTTTTTTGTTTTTTACTTCAGGAGCTGTTCTCTTTTTATTTTATTAGTGCTAAAATCAAATGCTTATTAAAAACTATTTTGTTTTTGAATATAAGTTCGAATGGATTTTTATGTCAGCCTGAATTTTCTTTTACTTTTTTCTGCTTTATTTTTTTGATATTAATTCAGCATAATCCATTTATTTTCTTTAATTTTTGATAAAATAAATGTGATTATGAAATATCCTCCGATAAAAAACTATATCAGTGGCAAATTTATTGAAGCATCTTCCACTAAAACAATGGAAGTAATTTCTCCCATTGACGGCAATTTATTGTCAACTGTCCCTATGTCGTCTGCAAAAGATTTAGGTGATGCAGTCAAATCTGCCAAAGCAGCTTTTCCTGCATGGAGCAAAACGCCTATCAAAGAAAGAGTACAGGTTTTTTTCAGATACAAAACTTTATTGGAGAAAAATTTAAAAGAGCTTGCCGAATTATGCAGCGAAGAAAATGGTAAAACCTACAGCGAATCTGTTGCTGAAATTGAAAAATGTATTGAGCTTACTGAATTTGCAACGTCGCTGCCGCAATTAATTACCGGCGAATTGCTGGAAGTAAGTAAAGGAGTAGAATGCAGAACGGAACATGTACCATTGGGTGTGGTTGCATCAATCGTTCCCTTTAATTTTCCAAGTATGGTACCTAACTGGACGATGCCGAATGCTATTGCTTTGGGAAATTGTATGATTATCAAACCATCAGAAAAAGTTCCATTGAGTTGTGGAAGATTGGCAGAACTTTTAAAAGAAGCCGGCCTGCCCGATGGTGTTTTTAATATTGTACATGGCGATGAAGAAATTGTAAATGCCATCTGCGACAATCCGGGTATTGAAGCGGTTTCATTCGTGGGCAGTACAAAAGTTGCAAAAATTGTTTATCAAAGAGCTACATCAAATTATAAAAGATGTTTAGCATTGGGTGGTGCAAAAAATCATCTGATGGTTTTGCCGGATGCCATACCGGGTATGACAGCACAAAATGTTGCCGCCAGTATGAGTGGTTGCGCAGGACAGCGTTGTATGGCAGCCAGCGCCATGATTGGCGTGGGTAATGTTGATGCCATCATTGATAAAATTTGTGATGAAGCCCGAAAAATTATTCCCGGTGAAAATTTAGGTGCTGTAATAAATAAAGCATCGCAGGAACGCATTGAAAAATTTATTGGCGAAGCAGAAAGGGACGGCGCAAAAATTTTAGTAGATGGCCGCAATACAAAAGTAAAAGGAAAAGAAAACGGTACTTATGTAGGCCCCACCGTTATAGATTTTGTTACACCGCAAATGAGTGTGGCTACCGAAGAAATTTTTGGCCCCGTAATTTCTATCATGCGTACCAATACGGTTGATGAAGCCCTGGCCATTGAAAATGCCAACCCTTACGGCAATGCCGCAAGTGTGTTTACACAAAATGGCGCCATGGCAAGATATATAATTGATAAAGCCAGTGCAGGCATGATTGGTGTTAACGTTGGTGTACCTGTGCCCCGTGAGCCTTTTAGTTTTGGTGGCTGGAACGAAAGTAAATTTGGTGTAGGCGATATTACCGGAAAAAGTTCGATTGAGTTTTGGACGAAGTTGAAGAAGAGTACGGTGAAATGGAATGCAGAGGCGGGAGTGAATTGGATGAGTTGAAACCCCTGTCCCCTAAAGGGGAACTTAGGTGGTTACGCTATAATTCAGAAGTTATTTTATTACAATCGAAGCTTTTTAATTAATAGTTGTGCAAGCCTGAAGG
Source organism: Ferruginibacter sp. (assembly GCF_031391665.1). Classification (GTDB taxonomy): domain Bacteria; phylum Bacteroidota; class Bacteroidia; order Chitinophagales; family Chitinophagaceae; genus Ferruginibacter. The sequence continues at coordinate 12,780 of NZ_JANMUN010000141.1, read as the reverse complement.
GCTGATATTACTATAGAAAAGAGATTGTAATAATGAAACAGCAAACCCCGAAGGGGTGACATTAGAAAGTAGACATCACCAAAACAAATAATATGCCTGGTACATTTTCTCAAATTTACATTCAATATGTTTTTGCAGTTAAGGGCAGAGAGAATATGATTAAACCGGCTTTTCAGGAAGAATTGTATAAATACATTGCCGGAATTGTGGAAGGCAAAGAACAAAAATCTTTAGCGGTAAATGGTATGCAGGATCATGTTCATGTATTGGTTGGATTAAGGCCAGCTATGAAGATTTCGGATTTGATAAGAGATATTAAAAATAATTCCAGCAATTTTATTAATGATAGAGATTTTTTAAAACAAAAATTTTCTTGGCAGGAAGGTTATGGTGCGTTTTCTTATTCTCAGTCTAATTTTGGAAATGTTATTGATTATATTAAAAATCAAAAAGAACATCATAAAAAGAAAATATTCAAACAGGAATATATGGGGTTTTTAAAAAAGTTTGATATTCCATTTGAAGAAAAATATTTGTTTGAATTTTATGATTGAGGAGGGATGATGATGTTATAGATTGATGCAGGTTTTTTTAATGTCACCCCTTCGGGGTTAGCGTATTATTTACAATGAGTTTCTATATTAATTACACCCCTTCGGGGTTGGAGTTTAAAGTATATCCTTTTTGTAGTTATGACATCCCTTGGGATTTAAAACGAATGTGTTTTGAATTTGATATTGCTAACTTTAATAAACCAAGCCTGAAAGGCTGAAATTAATATAGTAATAGAATTGAATGGTGGTGAAAACCCCGAAGGGGTGACATTAGTAAAGTAAAACATCTTAAATAAAACACAATTAAAGCTCAGTAAAGATATACTGTACAAGAGTGTCCTTCGTTTCACTCAGGATAAACTCTGCCAATGAAGTAAAATAGAAATTCTTTAGCTGGGTTCAAAAAAAATAAAGTTATGAGTACAAAAACATTATCCGAAGCAACACAAATTATTCAGGACAATCTGGATTACACCTTATTTAGCTGGAGCAAACAAAAAGGTATTGCCCCCATTGCGGTAAAACATGCCGAAGGGGTTTATTTATATGACTACGATGATAAACGTTACATCGATTTTTCCTCGGGGTTGATGAATGTAAACATTGGCCATGGCAACCAGCGGGTAACCGATGCAGTGGTAAAGCAAATGCAGGAAGTAAGTTATGTAACGCCGAGTTGTGTTACTAAAGTTCGTGGAGAGTTGGGAAAAAAATTAGCCTCCGTAACACCCGAAGGTTTAAATAAAACTTTGTTTACGGTGTGTGGTGCAACAGCAATAGAAAATGCAATAAAGCTGGCAAGGTTATACACCGGCCGCCATAAAATAATTACCAAGTACCGTGCATTTCATGGCGCAAGTTATGGTGCTATGACAGCAGGCGGCGACCCAAGAAAATTACCGGCCGATAGTCAGCAGGCACCCAACTTTGTGCATGTGGAAGATCCGTTTTGTTACCGCTGCCCGTTTGGACAAACCTTTGGAAAATGCAATTACGAATGTGCCAGCCATGTAGAAAGAGTGATTGATTTTGAAGGTCCCGAAAATGTGGCCGCCATTTTAATGGAAGGCGAAAGTGGCAGCAGCGGTTGTATAAAATATCCGCCTGATTATTTTAAAAAGATACGGGCTATCTGCGATAAGCATGGCATTTTATTAATTGTGGATGAAGTGATGAGTGGCTTTGGAAGAACAGGCAAATGGTTTGGTATAGATAATCATGGAGTAATACCGGATATGATTGCAACAGCAAAGGGATTGACATCTGGCTATCTACCTTTTGGAGCTTTGATTGTGAGTGATAAAATTGCCGCAGCGTATGATGATAAGCCATTAATGCTTGGCTTAACTTACAGTGCACATGCCGTGGGCTGTGCGGCAGCGTTAGAAGTGCTGAAAATTTATGAAGATGAAAATATGATTGCCAATGCAGCAGTGATGGGAAAATATATAGAGCAGCGGGTGGAGGAAATGAAAGCCATACATCCTTCCATTGGCGATTTTAGAAATACCGGTTTATTAGGTTGTATAGAACTGGTAAAAAACAGAACCACTAAAGAGCCCATGGCAACATTTAATGCCAGGCCTAATGAAATGGAAATCATGAATAAAGTGGCTGCAAAAATTAAAGAGCTGGGAATGTACACATTTGTACGCTGGAATTATATTTTTATTGCACCACCACTTTGTATTACCAAAGATCAAATTGACGAAGGGTTAGCAATCATCAGTGAAGCGATAAAAATTGCGGATGAAAATACACACAACCCCTCCTAACCTCCCCAGCGGGGAGGAACAATCCAGGAGTTAAATATTTTAATGTGTTGGCTGAGTTACAGAGTAAAGGAATCATTGATGATTATTTAATTAACTGATGAAATGCTTAATTACAAATGTCAATAGAAAATCAACAGCCTGGCCTCCCTCTCATTGGGAGAGGGAACGAGGATGAGGCTTCTCTTCTCAACGAAGACTTAGCACCCATTCCTCTAGAGAAAAGAACATGGGGTACCTGGAATTATGCAGCACTTTGGATAAGTATGAGTTTGTGCATACCCACGTACATGCTTGCCAGCTCACTCATACAGGGCGGCATGAACTGGTGGCAATCTATCCTTACTATTTTTTTGGGCAATGCCATTGTATTAATACCAATGATTTTAAACGGACATGCAGGTGCAAAATATGGCATTCCATTTCCGGTGTTGGCAAGAGCAAGTTTTGGTACAAAGGGTGCCAATATTCCTGCAATGTTGAGAGCCATTGTTGCCTGTGGTTGGTTTGGTATTCAAACATGGATCGGCGGTGCATCGCTCTATAATATTTTACGGGCATGGAATCCTTCGTTGGAAGAAATAAATCTTAGTGGGCTTTTTCCACAGGCATTACCATTAATATGTTTTTTTATTTTTTGGTTGCTCAATATGTTTATTGTTTACCTGGGTGTAGAAAGCATAAAAAAATTATTGGTATTTAAAGCTATCTTTTTACCAGTTGCTGCATTGGCATTATTATTCTGGGCCATTACAGCAGCAAAAGGTTTGGGGCCAATATTAAGTCAGCCCTCAAAATTTACAGACACACCTTCTTTTTTTAAATTCTTTTTTCCTGCGTTAACTGGCATGGTTGGTTTTTGGGCAACGCTCTCTTTAAACATTCCCGATTTTACACGGTATGCAAAAAATCAAAAAGCACAAATCAATGGACAAATAATTGGCCTTGCACCCAGCATGACCTTGTTTGCATTTATTGGTGTAGTGGTAACTTCTGCCACAGCAATAATTTATGGCAGCACCGAATGGGATATTGTAAAACTGGCCGGCCGTTTCGAAAATAAAATGATGGTGAGCTTTGCTATGATCGGGATTATTATTTCTACACTGGCAACAAATATTGCAGCAAATATTGTAAGCCCTGCAAATGATTTTTCTAATTTGTCTCCCAGTAAAATAAATTTTAAAACAGGCGGTTACATCACCGGCATCATTGGTATTTTAATTTTTCCCTGGAAATTAATTGCCAGCCCAGATGGATATATTTTTACCTGGCTGGTGGCGTACTCCAGTTTGTTGGGGCCTGTTGGCGGCATTATGATTGCTGATTATTTTTTTATAAGAAATAAAAATTTAGTGGCTGATGATTTGTATAAACATGGCGGCAGTTACAGTTATGGCAATGGGTTTAATTCAAACGCAATTATTGCATTACTCTGTGGCATTCTGCCCAATGTTCCCGGGTTTTTATTGCAGATAAAAGTAGTTTCATCAACTGCATTTCCTCAATGGATTTCGGAGTTGTATCATTATGCCTGGTTTGTTGGGTTTATTGTTAGCGGAATTGTTTATCTTTTATTAATGAAGAATAATAAGCGCTGAGAAAAAGAGAAGCAGATACTACGGTGAGTAACTCTGCGAAAACTCATTATCTCTTTTTCTCTGCGTTAAAAAAAGTAACATGAGCAGCATCTTAATCAAAAACGCAAACATCATCACTGCTACTGATAATTATGTAGCTGATATTTTTATTGATGGTGAAACTATCAAAACGATTGGAAAAGACTTGCAAGTAGTAGCAGATAAAGTAATTGATGCCTCCGGCAAATTAGTTTTCCCAGGCGGTATAGATCCGCATGTACATTTAGATATGCCTTTCATGGGCACCTACTCCTCCGATAATTATGAAACCGGCACAAGGGCCGCATTGTTTGGCGGCACCACAATGGTTATAGATTTTATCTTACAAAAACAAGGCAACAGTTTGCATGCGGCTTTGGATGAATGGAAAAGCAGGAGCGATAATAATTGCGTAGGCGATTACAGTTTTCACATGGCTGTTACCGATTTTAATGACGATACAAAAACAGAAATAAAAGATTTTATTGAAATAGAAGGCATTACTTCTTTTAAAACTTTTATGGCATACAAAGGTGCATTAATGATTGACGACCGGCAGATGATTGGCCTGATGGAAGAAGTAAAAAAACACGGCGGTTTGATTAACGTACATGCCACCAATGGCGACATGATTGATTACCTCACACAAAAACATCGGGGTGAAGGAAAACTTTCTCCGCTCTATCATTATCTTTCTCAGCCGGAAGTAACCGAAGCCGAAGCAAGCGAACGTTTTGTAGATATGAGTAACTATACCGGTTGCCCCGGTTATATTGTTCACCTCACCTGCGAGGGCGCATTGAATGCCGTACGCAATGCAACAAAAAGAAATCAAAAAGTATTTGTAGAAACCTGTATTCAATATTTAATTTTAGATGCATCGTTGTACGAAAATAATTTCGAAGGAGCCAAATGGGTAATGAGTCCGCCGCTGAGAGAAAAGAAAGATCAGCAAACTTTATGGGCAGGAATTAATCAGGGTCTTGTTCAGGTTGTGGCAACAGATCATTGCCCTTTTAAATGGGAGCAAAAATTAATGGGTAAAGATGATTTTAGTAAAATACCCAACGGTCATCCTGCAATAGAAAACCGGATGGAATTATTATTCAGCGAAGGCGTTGCAAAAAATAAAATCACTTTAAATAAATATGTTGAAGTAGTCTGTACTAATCCTGCAAAAATATTTGGCATGTTTCCTCGCAAGGGCACCATTGCCGTGGGCAGCGATGCAGACCTTGTAATTTTTGACCCGAAAGAAAAACATACCCTATCTGCTGCAACTCATCACATGAATGTAGATTACAGTGGTTATGAAGGATGGGAAGTAACGGGTAAAGTAAAAACAGTTTTGCTACGGGGACAAGTGGCCATTGAAAATAATGAATGCAAAATTGAAAAAGGATTTGGTAAATTTATAAAACGAAATAAAGTAGAAGGAAAAATATAGAATCTAAAGTTTTCTCAAATTTGAATTAAATAAAAAACAAAACATAATCTCCTCCATTTCCCCCTTTAGGGGATAGGGGCAAATTTTTTACTATGCCAAGAATTATTAAATCAGGACTCATCCAAATGTCTTTACCCAAAACAGAAGGCGAAGGCACCATTAAAGAAATTGTTGATGCCATGGTGCAAAAACATATTCCGTTAATTGAAGAAGCCGGAAAAAAAGGTGTGCAAATTTTATGTTTGCAGGAAATTTTTAACACACCCTATTTTTGCCCAGGGCAAGATAAAAAATGGTACGAGAGTGCAGAAACTGTTCCTGGTCCTACAACAGATTTGATGGCCACGTATGCAAAAAAATACAACATGGTCATCATTGTTCCGGTGTACGAAAAAGAGCAGGCGGGAGTGTTATACAATACCGCCGCAGTAATAGATGCCGATGGAACATACCTGGGCAAGTACAGAAAAAATCATATTCCGCATACTTCAGGTTTTTGGGAAAAATTTTTCTTTAAGCCCGGAAACCTTGGCTATCCTGTGTTTCAAACAAAGTATGCAAAGGTTGGTGTGTACATTTGCTACGATCGCCACTTTCCTGATGGCGCAAGATGTTTAGGATTGAATGGCGCCGAAATAGTTTACAATCCCTCTGCAACTGTTGCCGGCCTTTCACAATATTTATGGAAGCTGGAGCAACCTGCACACGCTGCAGCCAACGGATATTTTATGGGCTGCATCAATCGTGTGGGTGAAGAAAAACCCTGGAACCTCGGTAAGTTTTATGGCAGCAGTTATTTTGTTGATCCACGTGGCCAAATTTTTGCACAGGCCAGCGAAGACAAAGACGAATTATTAATTGCCGATTTTGATTTGGATATGATTGAAGAAGTTAGAAGTGTATGGCAATTTTTTAGAGACAGAAGGCCGGAAACTTATGGGAAGTTGACGGAATTGTAGAAGCCCCATCCTATCCTTCCCCAAAGGGGAAGAGATAAGTAGAAGATTAAAGTAAAGATTGTGTTTTGTTTTTTTGATACCAGCATTTGTTTTTTATGGCATCATCGTTGCGTCGCAATCCTTTCGTCGGCATACCAATATTGAACTTTTATCTAAGCGTATAAATTAATTACAGTTCATGGCAATTTTAAATAACAGGTTAACAAACGAACAATACGCCGAAAACTTCAGCGATATTCATCCGCCGTTTGAAACATACAATGCGGCACAGGTAGAAGCTAACCGTTGTTTATTTTGTTACGATGCACCTTGTATTAAAAGTTGCCCTACCGGAATTAACGTGCCTAAATTCATCAAACAAATTGTTACCGATAATATTAAAGGCAGTGCCCACACTATTTTTCTATCCAATATTATGGGAGCCGGTTGCAGTAAAGTTTGTCCGGTAGAAAAATTATGCGAAGGCAGTTGTGTGTTTAATTTAATGGACGAACCTCCCATTCCAATTGCAAAATTGCAACGCTATTCAACAGAAATAGCTATGAAGAACAATTGGCAATTGTTCAAAAGAAAACAATTAGAAACTTCAAATAACTCCCCTTCAAGGGATGGGGGCAAAGTTGCTATTGTAGGTGCCGGCCCTGCAGGTTTAAGTTGTGCTCATGTATTAAGCAGAGAAGGTATTGATGTTACCATTTATGAAAAAGAAAGTAAAGGCGGCGGATTAATGACGTACGGAATTGCAGCTTATAAAGTAACGCCGCAATTTTGCGAAGACGAAGTGAATTATATTTTATCAATCGGCGGAATAGAAATTAAATACAACCAGGAGTTAGGAAAGAATATTTCTCTTGCTGAATTACAAAAAAAATATGACGCTGTATATATTGGTATTGGTGTGGGTTTGGCAAGGCAATTAGATATTCCCGGTGAAGATTTGGAAGGCGTGGAAGATGCGATAAAATTTATTTACGATGTAAGAGATAAAGGATTTCCTGCAATACCCGTAGGTGATAAAGTTGCAGTAATTGGTATGGGTATGACAGCTATTGACGCCGCCACACAGGCAAAACGTTTAGGTGCAAAAGAAGTAACGATGCTGTACAGAAGAACCCAGCAGGAAATGCCGTGCACACAACATGAACTGGATATTGCAATGCTGGATGGATGTAAAATAATCTGGTTGGCTGCACCAAAAGAATTAACCGGAGTTAAAGGAAAAGTAACACAAATCATTTGCAACGTAATGCAACTCGGCGAGCCCGATGCAAGCGGCAGAAGAAGCCCCGAAGAAACCGGTGAAACATTTTCATTAGAAGTAGATATGGTAATTAAGGCCGCAGGACAAATGCCTTTTGAACAATTAATAATGGATAATGGATTACTAAATAATAAAGGAAAGATTGTAATTAATAATTGTACGACAAATATTAAAGGTGTGTTTGCAGGCGGCGATGCAGTGAATGGTGGTAAAGAAGTGGTAGATGCGGTGCAGGCGGGAAAGGATGGCGCTGCAGCAATTCTAAACTATATTATTCACGCCAAGACACAAAGTTAAGAAGACGCAAACATGCTTACTGAAAACGAAATATCTAAATTAGTTGTTGACTTGTGTTTCAAAATACATAAGCAATATGGGCCAGGTTTATTTGAAAGCGTTTACGAAGAAATATTTTGTTACGAATGGAGTAAAAATGGAATTCCATTTACAAGGCAACAAGGGATTTCTCTATTACACGAAGAAATAAAATTAGACATTGGTTTTAGAGCTGATATAATAATTGATAACAAGGTAATTATTGAATTAAAATCAATTGAAACTTTAGCGCCTGTCCATTACAAACAATTATTGACTTATTTAAAATTAACGAATTTGAAATTGGGCTTACTTATAAATTTTAAAGTAAACCTTATTAAAGATGGTATGCACCGAATTGTAAATAACTTATAAAACTTAGCGCCTTGGCTCCTTAGCGTCTTTGCGTAAAAAAAATGGCAAACATATCTTCAAACTTCCTCGGCATAAAATCTCCCAACCCATTTTGGTTGGCCAGTGCGCCGCCTACCGATAAAAAATATAATGTGCTCCGTGCTTTTGAAGCCGGCTGGGGCGGTGTGGTTTGGAAAACTTTGGGCAGCCAGGTAAAAAATGTTTCCTCAAGATATTCTGCTGTAGATTATGGCGGACAAAGAGTAATGGGGTTTAATAATATTGAACTCATCAGCGACCGGCCGCTGGAAATAAATTTAAAAGAAATTGCAGAGTGTGTAAAATTATTTCCCGACAGGGCCATGATTATTTCACTGATGGCCGACAATGATAAAAACAGCTGGCACGAATTAATAAAAAAGTGTGAAGATACCGGTGCACATGGTTTTGAATTAAACTTTGGTTGTCCGCATGGTATGACGGAACGTGGCATGGGCGCCGCCGTGGGGCAAGACCCTGAGATTGCCTGCATGGTAGTTGAGTGGGTAATGGAAAAAGCAACGCTGCCGGTAATAACAAAACTTACACCCAATGTACATTCAGTAGTACCAACCGGAAGATCGGTGGTAAAAGCAGGAACGAATGCATTATCATTGATTAATACCATTCAATCAATAACAGGTGTGGATTTAGATACGCTGGTACCCAATCCTTATGTAGCAGGAAAAAGTGTTTTTGGCGGCTACTGCGGACCGGCAGTTAAACCCATTGCATTAAAATTTTTAACCACCATTGCACAGGATGAGTTAACAAAAAAAGTTCCGATAAGCGGCATTGGAGGAATAAGTACCTGGAAAGATGCAGTAGAATTTATGTTGCTTGGTGCCACTAACGTACAGGTGTGCACCGCTGCAATGAAACATGGGTTTAGAATTGTGGAAGATATGATTGAAGGATTAAACAACTGGATGGATGAAAAAGGTTTTAAAACACTGGAAGATTTTATTGGCAAATCCGTTGATACTATTACGCATTGGGAAGACCTGGATATCAACTATCACCACATTGCAAAAATAAACCAGGATAAATGTATCCACTGTGGCTTGTGTTATATTGCCTGCGAAGACACTTCTCATCAATCCATCAATTTACAATTTGGTAAACCTTACAACACGTACACCATTAAAGAAGAAGAATGCGTAGGCTGTAATTTATGTGAACTCGTTTGCCCCGTTGATGATTGCATTACCATGGAAGAACACCGTGTGGCACCCGAATATTTAAACTGGGTAGAGTTTCAAAAAAAGGGATTGCCGTTGAATGATCATTAATAGTTACGCTTTAATAATTAATAGCAGAAATATTCAGCTATTAATTTCTTTTTTTCAATTATTTACCTTTTCTTTATTCTTAAACCAAAACGTACTGTTATGAAAAAAATCATGCTGAGTATTATTTCAATACTCCTGTTCTCCACAATTTTATTTGCAAAAGGCACTAAAGATTCTCTGTCACTTGCTGTTGAAAGGCAGCAAAAATTGGTGGATTCTATTGACAATGCGATGAAGTATGAAACCGGTATAATTGCTTTATCTAATGGTATTGCTAAATTAAATGTGCCGCCGGGATTTAAATATTTAAATGCAGCGCAAAGTAATTATGTATTAACTGACGTGTGGGGTAACCCGCCGCAAACCGGTGTTTTGGGAATGATATTTCCGGAAAGCTCCGGTCCGTTTGGAGAAAAATCTTATGCTTTTATTATTACTTACGACCCAATGGGATTTGTAAAAGATGAAGATGCTGATAAAACCAATTACGACGACTTGCTGAAAAATATGCAAAAGGAAGAGGTGGAAGAAAACAAAAGCAGGACTGCACAGGGCTATCCGGCAATAAATATGACGGGTTGGGCATCAAAACCATTTTACGATAAAACTAATAAGGTGTTGCACTGGGCAAAAAATTTGCATTTTGCCGGGCAGGATGAAAATACTTTAAACTACGAAGTACGTATTTTAGGAAGAAAAGGTGTGTTGTCAATGAATGCCGTTGCATCAATGAACGAACTGGATTCTGTAAAAAAAGATATCGATAAAGTATTGGCTATACCGTCATTTACCGAAGGCAATACATACAAAGATTTTGATTCTAAAACTGATAATGTTGCCGCATGGACAATCGGCGGTTTAGTAGCCGGTAAAGTTTTATTAAAAGTAGGTTTTTGGGCAGTGTTGAGTAAATTTTTTCTTGCTGCATGGAAATTTATTTTAATAGGCGTTATTGCAGTATGGGCAGGTGTTAAAAAGTTTTTTGGTAAAAAGCCATTAGTAGAAGAAGATCATTCTGTAAGTTAACCATAACTAAAATAATGAATAAAAGGGAGGCATCGCAGCCTTCCTTTTTATTTGCATCATAATTCTGTTTTAATATCCTGCTTAGTTATACCTTGCAGCCCAACACAAGCAAGCATGATTACATTAGAATACTTTAGCAGCGATGATTTTACACAGCTGATTGAATGGATAAAAGACGAAGAAACATTAATGAACTGGTCTGGGGGGTTATTCAGTTTTCCGCTTAAACCAAAAAGTTTAGAATGGTACATGGAGGATGTAAATGACATCAGCAACTCCGAGGCATTTGTTTATAAAGCCATTGATGATGAAACAGGAAATGTTATTGGGCATATATCTTTAGGCGGCATCAGCAAAAAAAATAAAGCAGGGCGTATAACAAGAGTTTTAGTTGATCCCACGCAACAGGGCAAAGGGTATTGCCGCCAAATGGTAAGTGCGGTTTTAAAAATTGGGTTTAACGATCTGCACCTGCACCGCATTGCTTTAGGCGTGTACGATTTTAATAAAGCCGCTATCAGTTGTTATAAAAAAGCCGGCCTTGTAATTGAGGGTACCAACCGTGATTGTTTATTATTTAAAGGTCAGTGGTGGAGTTTAACAGAGATGAGTATTTTGGAAGAGGAGTGGAGAGATGAGGCGGAATAAAAAATGCTTTGCATTTTAATTTTTTTGGACTAACATTTATTTTTTATAGCAGCATCGTTGTGTCACTCACTTGTACCGCATATCATTGGTGAACTTTAATTGTGTTTTCCTGAAAATAAATTGACATCAATTTATTTTCAGATTGAGAACTTGTATATATTTGTGTGCCTGTACCATTTAAAAAATACTTCATGAAACTATTTCTAACTCTAACTTTTATTATTCTCACAATTTCAAGTCATGCTCAAATTAATGATACTTTCCAACGAGTAAAGTATTCAAAAGGGAATTACGCTATTGAATATCCATCTGACTGGAAAATTGATACTTCAAGATTGAATGGAATAGAGCTTGCTATTTTTTCACCCCAAGAAAATGATACAGATAGGTTTAGTGAAAATGTAAATCTAATCATTCAAGATTTGATTGGTCAAAATATGGATCTGGAAAAATATGCACAAATTTCTGAAAACCAAATAAGGAAAAATGCGATAGATTTAAAGGACTTTAATGCAATTAAAATGAGGAGTGGCTCAAGTGAGTATTACAAGTTAACTTTTGAAATGGAATATGGAATTTTTAAACTAAAAACTCAACAGTATTATTTCATTAAAGACGAAAAAGCTTTTGTAATTACTTTTAGTTCTGAGAAAGGCAAATTAGGAACCATTGGACAAATGATTTTAGACTCTTTTTTATTTACAAAGTAAAAGGATCTCTTTCCCATGTTTCGTGTCACAAGAAACATTTCTAATACTGTTTTTTGTAAATGCCGTTTTCGTCTTCCTTCAGCATAGTAATTATCTCTTCATCACTAATTTCAAACTTGGGGTGTTTGTCAGCAATTTCAATCATTTTTAAACCGGCAAAATATTTTTTACTGATGTCATTAATATCCAATACAACTTTCTTTTTTTTGTAAGATTGTCTTGTATTGTTTTTTAATTTACCTGTAGTAATACTCTTCTCTTTTCCAGATATATATTCAGAAAAACGTTGGTTACTTTTTTTCATACAACCTATTTTAATTTTACCTCAACACTTCTCCAACGCCCCCAAAATATCTCCCAAAATATCATCCACATGTTCCAGCCCAACAGAAATGCGAATTAAGCCCGGAGTAATATTTACGGCCAATCTTTCTTCTTCGGTAAGCTTAGCATGTGTGGTACTTGCAGGGTGAGAAGCAATACTCCTGGTATCGCCAAGGTTAGCAGTAAGCGATAACATTTTTAAATTGTTTAAAAATGCACGGCCACTTTCTAAACCACCACTTAAATTAAAACTAATTAATCCGCCGCCATTTTTCATTTGCTTAACAGCAATGGCGTGTTGCGGATGGCTTTGTAAAAAAGGATATTTCAGCCAGCTTATTTTCGCATGGCCTTCCAATGCTTTTGCAATATGCAGTGCATTGCTGGCATGCCGCTCCATGCGTACATCTAATGTTTCTAAACTTTTACTAAGCACCCATGCATTAAAAGGCGATAAGGC
>NZ_JANMUN010000133.1:0-6749 GCF_031391665.1 Ferruginibacter sp. | reverse complement strand
TAAGTTTTCTAAATTACCGGCGTAAGTAAGTTTATCAAGATTGATAATATTGTATTGCGGATATTTTGTAACAAACAAACGGGTTAAGTGCGACCCAATAAAACCTGCGCCACCGGTAAGTAAAATCGTATGCATTCTTTTGTGTTGAATAAGGGGCAAAAATATAGATAATTAAGCAAAGGTTACTGCCAATAAAGCATTAAAGGGCTGTAAAGGCAACATGAAAGTATTGTTTTATTTCATCCACATCAAACTGCTCTGCCCTGCCTTTAGCTTTTTCTTCAAATTGTTTGCGTAATGCAGCATCTTCGTACATTCTTTTCATGGCGGCTGCCAATGCAATTACATCATTAACGGGTGTTAAAATACCATACTCCCCAATTTCGTAATTATTAATTGCCCTGTGATGCAAATCGGTTGATGGTGCCAGCAATTCTCTGGGGCCGCTGCTGCAATCGGTAGAGATAACCGGCTTGCCACAGGCCAGCGCTTCTATTAATACGTTGGGAAAACCTTCTACATCTGAACTTAAAACAAAACAATTGGAACGGTTTACATACATAAATGGATTATTGTCCCATCCGCAAAAAACGACCTTATCTCTCATCCCAAAATCCGATACTTTTTGTTTTAAACCCTCTTCCATTATTCCACCACCAACAATTAATAATTTACAGGGCAGGTTTTTCATAATAAAAAAAGCCTGCAGCAGTAACAAATGATTTTTCTCTTTTCTAAACCCGCCAACATTTATAAAATAAAAAGTATCTTTTTCAAAAACAAAGGCAGGTTTTTCATCAATGTGCGACCGTATAAAACCCAGATCAATTGGATTGTAAATTACTTTTACCGGCGTTTTTATTCTAAAATTTTCAATAAGGTCAGTTTGCATAGCGTAAGAATTCGCCAATACCAGGTCGGCACGTTTGTAACTGAACCTTACCATAAACTTTGTAAACATGCGGTAAATGGCGGAGTGGCTTTGCTGCATTGTTGTTTGATGCGTACGTTCGCACATGATCACTTTTCCTTTATAGCGCCACAAACTTTTCATTAGTGCATTAATGTAGCAGGGCCGGTATAAAAAAGCTACTGAAATATTGATGTTGTTTTTTTTGCAATAACTGTACACTTTATACGATTGACCCGGTATTTTTAAAAAGCGTAAAAATCTGTTTTGGTTTAAAGGTTGATTTAAATCTAAAATTTTTACTTCGGGTGGTATTTTGTAATCAACAATGTTGGTATAAAGAGCCAAATGAATTTCAAAATCGCTCCGCAAATGCTCCAATAAAAGTGACACTACTCTCTCGGCACCGCCTGATTGCAATGTATTGATGAATATTAATAGCTTAGGTTTTATTCCGTTCATTTGTTTTCATTTATTCGGCTGTGTATCAGCTGCAAATATGAGTTATTTTTTTTAAACTTGGGGCATTCCCTATTGCATAATTAAGCCATTAAAATGCTCTTTCGAGTGATAAAGCAATTATTTTCCTGTCGACTTATTTTAATAAATTAAAATTTTGATGAAGCTCTAAAAATAAAGTCTCAGTTTTTTTTATGATAAGATTTAAGGAAAATATTTTTTGTGTGTTATTTTTAATTTGCTGCCTGTTAAAATCAATGTTCAATGCTTTTTCTATTGCTGCAGCAAATGCTTTTTCATCGCCATCTTTTACAAGCAATCCATTTTCTCCATCAGTAATTATTTCTCTTATTCCACCCGGTACATTAAATGCCACAACAGGAATCCCTAAAGCACCAGCTTCCAGTAAAGTATTGGGGAAACCTTCGTAATGTGATCCCATTAAAAAAAGATCTGCATCTTCCATTTCTCCAAAAGGATTGTCTTTCTTACCTGTTAAAAAAACTTTGCTTTGCAATTGAAGTTGGTTAATAAGATTTTGAAGTGATTCCGTTTTATTCCCGTCTCCAATAATGTAATAAGTAAAAGGTATAGTAAGATTTGCAACAGAACGAATTAACCTGTCGATTCCTTTTTCTTCGGAAAGACGGGCAACTGTTATAAATTTATTTTTTTTAGTTGCTGCAAGCATTAATGAATTTTCTTCCACAGGATTATTAATGACAATTGCTTTTTCCTTTTTGATATTGTAATTATCAATCAAATCCTGTTGCATATATTTCGACTGGCAAATAATAAAATTGATTCGCTGGTAAAATGTTTTTATCAGCCAGGTATATAAAACAGGAAATTTTGCTCTTTTACTGTTGATGCTTACCACACTAGATTCTCTTGCAATAAAAATTATTTTTTTAGAAAACAATTGCCTGAAAACAGCCAGATAAATATTGAGATGGTTTGAAGTGGAAAAAATAATATCAGGCTTGTGCTGTTTTACCAGGGATTTAATTTTAAATAAAGATGACCGGGCATGCTTTACTTTTAAATCAATTAATGCCACATCATTATTAGTAATTTTATAAAAAGGAGTTTCGTTATTTAAAACCGCCAGTGTTACAGCAAATTGTTGAGAGTTGATATTATTGCACAGTAATGAAACATACTTCTCCGAACCGCCACATTCCAGCGTTGGAGTAAGTATCAATAATTTTATTTTTTTATTATCGTTGGTGTCAGGCTGCAAATAATGTAGTTTTTTTATTTACCGAGTATGCATTTAAAAAACATATTAATACAACAATAAGGCAAAGATTTACCGCCATGCCAATTCCGCTATACCAATAACCTAATGCACACGCACTTATTACATTTACAATAACAGCCACAGCAATATTTTTTACAGACTGATTTTGCTGCCCCTGCAGTATCATTTGCTGAAAAAAGAAAGAAACAAAAGGAGAGAAAAATAAAGCTAAACTCATAATTCGTAAAAGGGTTGCTGCATAAGATATATCTTCTCCATTATTTTTTCCTGCAAGTAATTGTATTATATATTCTGCTAAAAAAAATTGCAGCAAAGCAAATACTAAAAAAGAAGATGCCATTATTTTTACAAGCTTCTGCACCATTTTTTTATACGCATCGGTTGAAGATGCATACAATACAGAAAGATGCGGAAAGAAAGTATTATTTACCACACTGCTTAACATGCTTGCGGCACTAAATATTTTTTGTGCAACAGAATACGAGCCCACAACTAGTGGATTACTAAAAAATTGCAGTATAAAAATATTTACAGAAGAATAAAATGGTGCCAGTATAATACTTGTAAAAACATAGCTGCTTTCTTTAAACAGTTCTTTCGAAAATTCTTTACCTGGGATTTTGTAAGATAATTTTATTTTATTCCGCAATAAAATAAACCCGATAATGCCTGCCAGCAAATTACCAGCTGCTAAAGCAAAAAAAGCAGCATTAATATCATTGGGTTGCTTAACCAATACTATAATCAGTATAAGTGAAATTAATTTAGAGATAAGTGATACTAATGTGCAGCTTTTCATTTGCTGTATGCCCCTGAAATACCAATCGGGAAAAAGCAGGTTACCCAGCAGGTATGCTGCTGCCAATAAAATCAACATAATATTTTGTTGCAGATAAGTTATAAAAAAAGCACAAAGCAGTAAAGTAATAAGGCTTGCTGCAAATAAAAACAGTTTAATGGAATAGACAGCTGCAATTATTTTTTTTTGCAAATCAATATCATTAATGGCATTGGCAATGCGCTGCGTTGCAGTTAAGCCAAAACCAAAAGCTATCAGTAAATCAAAATACATTATGCCGGTTTGTATAAGCGAAAAAACACCAAAGCCACTTATGCCCAGTACCCGAAGCAAATAGGGAAATATAAGTAATGGAAAAACTATTGCAATGCCCTGCTGAAAACCCAGCGACATAAAATTTACAAAAAGTTTTTTATTATTTTGTAGCATTACCAGGTTGCAACTGTTTAAGCGTTTTTATTTTTTCTTTATGCACTGCAATATAATCATCTAAGCCCGCTTTAGCTTTGTTATGATAACCTGTGTGTTTTAAAACATAACCCAGTTCTTCCAAAAAACCAATGCATTTTTCTTTAATGTCCGGCACTTTGCAATTATGTGTTGCCAGCAACAGGTGTGGTGTATATTTTTTTAGCGTATTAACTGCCCCAATCAATGCATCATATTCTGCGCCTTCGATATCAATTTTCATCACATCCGGTGCCGCATAGCCCATTTGCAAAAGTGTATCAATAGAGTAACAGGCCACTTTAAATTTTTCTCCTGTATAATTATCAGCATCTAAAACATAAGTATTGCCTTCTGCAAAAACTTTATCGTAAGAAAACTCCACTTCTTTTTCTGTATCTGCAATTGCAAATTCTAAAAGTTCAATATGGTTCTTTTTAATTTGTTTTTTATTCAACACCAATAATTTTTTAAACACATCATTATTAAATGCAGTTGGTTCAAAAGCATAAATTTTTCCTGTAGTAATTAATGTGTTTGCTATAAAAGAGTAATAACCAATATTGCTGCCCACATCATAAAAAACGGTGGCAGGTGTAAACCAACTGCAAAATTCATTCATCACGGCTGGCGGTTCGTTGTTACCAATAATGTATTCGTAACTTCTGTCAGTTGGCCATTGGTATCCCTTTAACGGACCCGACATTATGGAAAGATATTTTTGCTTAAACAGATACCTGCAAAGTTTAATATACCAGTATTTAAAAAACAAATTGGCCTGCATGCATAGTATCCTGGAGGTTATAAATTATTTTTTCAACCAGTATAAAAGCAAAAATAACTTTATAAATTTAAAATCAACCCACCGCAATCTAAAATCCTAAGTTACCTTTGCCGTTATGCATTACGCTTCAGTTGAAAATTTAAGTAAATCGTTTGGGATACGTACCCTTTTTAAAAATATCTCTTTTTATGTGGAAGAAGGTGATAAAATTGCCTTTGTAGCCCGTAACGGCAGCGGCAAATCTACCTTATTAAAAATTATTGCAGGGCTCGATCATGCAGATGGCGGCACCGTGTGGGTACATAAAGATATTAAAGTGATTATGCTGCAGCAGGATACCCCTTTTGAAGAAAACAAAAGCATTTGGGATAATGTGCTGCGGATGGATAACCCTGTGGTAAAAGTAGTAAAAGCTTATGAGCAGTGCTTAGAAGAAGATGCAGATAACATAGAAAAATTAACCGATTTAATGGCTTTAGTAGATGAATTGAATGCCTGGAATTTTGAGAGTGAGTTAAAACAAATTTTAGGCAAACTGAATTTGCATCACTTGAATGAGCCGGTAAAAAATTTAAGTGGCGGCCAGCGCAAAAGAGTAGCGCTTGCACAATCACTTATTGAAATGCAATTGCACGAAGGCAAATGTTTATTGATTTTAGATGAACCCACCAACCATTTGGATGTAAGCATGATTGAATGGCTGGAAGATTATTTAAGTGCGCAAAAAGTTACGTTGCTTTTAGTAACCCACGACCGCTATTTTTTAGATGCTGTTTGTAATGAAATATTAGAAATGGATGAGGAAAAAATATTTACTTATAAAGGCGATTACGATTATTTTTTAGAACAAAAAAGTATGCGGCAGGAAGTGCAGGCCAGCGAACTGCAAAAAGATAAAAATATTTTTAGAAAAGAACTGGAGTGGATGCGTAAGCAACCCAAAGCAAGAACCACAAAAAGTAAAAGCCGCCAGGATGCTTTTGCAGTAGTAGAAGAAAGAGTGAGCCTGAAAAAAGAAGATGCCGAAGTAAGCCTGCAGGTAAAAATGACCAGGCTGGGCGGAAAGATCTTAGAAATGAAAAAGATCAATAAAAGTTATGGCGATAAAGTGCTGATAAAAAACTTTGATTATACTTTTAAAAGAGGCGAACGGGTAGGCATTGTAGGAAAAAATGGTGTAGGCAATTCTACCTTTTTAAAAATTGCACTGCACCAGGAAAAACCCGACAGCGGAAAAATTAATCATGGTGATACGGTGGTGTTTGGCAACTTTGATCAGGAAGGATTAAAATATAAAGAAGATAAACGTGCCATAGAATATGTAAAAGATTTTGCAGAATTTTTTCCACTGGCAGATGGCAGTAAAATATCTGCATCGCAATTCATGGAAAAATTTGGTTTTAATGCCGAGCAGCAATATACGCCGCTGAGTAAATTAAGCGGTGGAGAAAAAAGGCGTTTACATTTACTGGCAGTTTTATTTTTAAATCCTAATTTTTTAATTTTAGATGAACCTACCAACGATTTAGACCTGCAAACCTTACGTACGCTGGAAGAATTTTTATTAGATTTTCCCGGTTGTATTTTAATTGTAAGCCACGACAGGTATTTTATGGACCGCATGGTAGATCATTTATTTGCTTTTGAAGGCGATGGAGTGATAAAAGATTTTCCCGGCAATTACAGCCAGTACCGTGAGGCATTGGCCAATGAAAAGTTTACCGGTTACGAAGTGGTAGCAGAAAAAATACCCGTTGTTGAGGAAGCAGTTGTAAAACAAAAAAATAACAACGAAATAAAAAAATTGTCTTTTAAAGAAAAGCATGAATTTGAAACTATAGAAAAAGAAATGCCTGCCCTGCAAAAAGAAAAAGAAACTATTGAAGAAAAAATGAACAGTGGTAATTTAAATTTTGAAGAGCTGCAAAAAGCTGCTGCAAGGGTAGGAGAAATTGTGGCGCTGCTGGATGAAAAAGAAATGCGCTGGCTGGAGTTGAGTGAGCGGACGGCGTAAGGGTCAATTGTGAATGGTGAATGGTGAATAAATACTTTAACGCCGAAACAGCATTTACTTACGAATGACAAT
>NZ_JANMUN010000061.1:0-5742 GCF_031391665.1 Ferruginibacter sp. | reverse complement strand
CAATAAAAATGTTATCAGTATCCAATCTCTCTTTGCGCTATGGCAAGCGTGTGTTATTCGAAGATGTTAATTTAAAATTTACGTCCGGCAATTGCTACGGCATCATTGGTGCCAATGGCGCGGGCAAGAGTACCTTTCTCAAAATTCTTTCGGGCGAAATAGACCCTGCAACAGGGCAGGTGAGCATGTCACCGGGCGAGCGCATGAGTGTGTTAAGTCAAAATCACTTTGAGTTCGACAAATTTGCTGTGTTGCAAACGGTGATGATGGGCAACAAAAAACTTTTCGAGGTGATGACAGAAAAAGATGCCATTTATGCCAAAGAAGATTTTACAGAAGCCGATGGCATTAAAGCCGGCGAATTGGAAGAACAGTTTGGCGAAATGGGCGGCTACACTGCCGAAAGCGATGCAGCCACCATGCTGAGTGAGCTGGGTGTAAAAGATGATTTGCACGAGGTATTAATGAAAGATGTGGCTGCTAATATTAAAGTAAGGGTATTGCTGGCACAGGCCATTTTTGGTAACCCCGATATTTTATTATTAGATGAGCCTACCAACAACCTTGATGTGGAAACCATCAGCTGGTTAGAAAATTTTTTGGCCGATTACCAGAATATAGTTTTGGTAGTAAGTCACGATCGTCACTTTTTAGATGCCGTATGTACGCATGTGGCCGACGTGGATAAAAACAAAATAAAAGTGTACACCGGTAACTATACTTTCTGGTACGAAAGTTCTCAACTGGCAGCAAGGCAGGCAAGCGATAAAAATAAAAAGGCAGAAGATAAAAAGAAAGACCTGCTGGAATTTATTGCACGGTTTAGCGCTAATGCCAGTAAAAGTAAACAAGCCACATCCCGTAAAAAGGCATTGGATAAATTGGTGTTTGAAGATATTGTACCCAGCAGCAGAAAATATCCCGGTATTATTTTTAAGCAGGACAGGGAAGTGGGTAACGAAATTTTAAAAGTAGAAAATCTTACCAAAGCAATAGAAGGCAAAACAATTTTTAGTAAAGTGCGGTTTGATGTACAGAAAGGCGATAAGATCGCTTTCATAAGCCGTGACCCCATTGCCTTAACTTCTTTCTTTGAAATTATTAATGGAAAAATGAAGGCCGACAGTGGCACATACGAATGGGGCACTACCGTTACCACTGCTTATTTACCCAATGATAACAGCGAATATTTTACCAGCAGCAATTATAATTTAATGGATTGGTTGCGCCAGTATGTACCACCTGGTACTAAAGATGTGGATGAAGATTTTTTACGTGGTTTCCTTGGTAAAATGCTTTTTACAGGTGATGAGATAATGAAAAAAACAAACGTATTAAGTGGTGGAGAAAAAGTACGTTGTATGGTAAGTAAAATGATGCTGCAAAACCCTAACGTTTTAATATTGGATGAACCTACCAACCATTTAGACCTGGAAAGTATTATTTCGTTCAACGATAACATGGTGGCTTACACGGGTATTGTTTTAGTAACAACGCATGATCACCAGTTTATGCAAACAGTGGCCAACCGCATTATTGAATTAACACCAAAAGGAATTATTGATAAACTGATGTCTTATGATGAATACCTGGCCGATGACAGGGTAAAGGCATCAAGAGAAGAAATGTACAGTTAAAAATGCAAATTGAAAGTTGATGGTTGAAAGTTGAATGTTTGCGAATGGGGCGTTTATAACTTTCAACCATCAACTTTTAACCATCAACCAGTTAATGCCGAAAGATAAAATCATAACCTTTATAGATTTTTTTTACCCGCCGTTCCGCAGGTTTATGCCGGAGCAAACTTTTCGTTATGCAGCCTGTGGCGGAGCCAATACTGTTTTATCGATACTGGTATTTAATTTCAGCCATTATTTTATTTTTAAAGAAGATAATGTAGATATTGGGTTTGTGGTACTAAAATCTTACAATGCGGCATTGTTCATTTCGTTTTGCATAAGTTTTGTAGTGGGTTTTTTGCTGATGAAGTTTGTGGTTTTTGTAGATTCTAATTTACGTGGCCGCATACAGCTTTTCAGGTATTTTGTGGCTTACCTGGTAAACCTTTTTCTAAGTTATTTTTTACTGAAGATATTTGTGGAGTATGCAAAGCTGGATGCCATAATTGCCCAGTTAATTACCACCGTTATTGTAATTGCGATAAGTTATTTAAGCCAAAAGCACTTTACATTTAAAACAAAAAAAGACCAAAAGGGATAGAAATTATTAAACAGTTAATGGCGAATGTGAAAAAAATGTTAAGGATTTTGCACTTTGTATTGTTTAAATGATATAAATTGCAGTAACAAAAAAAAGGCCCCTCTGTAGAAACAGAGCGGCTCTAACGATTGCTTGCTATATGAAAATTCTTAATTTAGTAGTTGATCCTGTTTGCTAAAAGTTTTTCATTCTTCCTGCATTTTAATTGCAGTTCATTAACGATTGATTGTCCCTTTTAACGATTGTATGCTATTTAATAACTCATCCGCTTTAACAAAAGTAGGGTGAGTTATTATTTTTGTAAAATCAACTTAATACTGGTTTTATTATGCTAAAACTTAATTTAACATTCTAAAAGCCTTGCCAGTATTGCGTTTTATAATAAATTATTAATGATGCCCAACAGGTTTACAGATACATTATTTCAACTGATACACTCCCTGGAAAAGGCGGAAAAGCGCCATTTTAAACTCTATATTAAAAGAAGTTCGGGTAACGAAGACCTTAAAATTGTAGAATTGTTTGATGCAATGGACAAACTGGCTGAGTATGATGAAGTATTGTTGCTGAAAAAATTAAAGTCGATTGAAAAGCCACAGTTATCTAATGTAAAAGTGCATTTATACAAGCAACTTTTAGCCAGCCTGCGCTTATTAAAAAGTAACGACAGTATAGATCTGCAATTGAATGAGCAATTTGATTATGCCCATATCTTATATAAAAAGGGATTGTTTACCCAAAGCCTTAAAATATTAGATAAAGCAAAAGAAATGGCAAAGGCCAACCATAAAGTAAACTTTTTACTGCAGGCCATCGCATTAGAAAAACGGATTGAAACACTGCACATCACCCGTACCATGCAAACCAGGGCCGAGCAACTATCTGCAGAAGTAAACGAAGTTAACCACCGCATTGATACTTTAGCAAGGTTATCCAATTTGGCAATGTTGCTGTACAGCTGGTTTATAAAAAATGGCCATGCAAGAAATGAAAAAGATGAGCAGGGAGTAAAAACTTATTTAAAACAACACCTGCCAAAAGATGCCTGGAGCCAGGATGGCTTTTACGAAAAACTATACCTGTACCAAAGCTATAGCTGGTACGCTTTTATCCGTCAGGATTTTTTGATGTATTACCGTTACGCACAAAAATGGGTGGATATTTTTGATGAAAAGCCTTTAATGATAAGGGTAGAAACCGGCCACTATATTAAAGGCCTGCACACTTTGTTAAATGCACATTTTGATTTACGCAATTACCAAAAATTTGATACCACATTAAAAAAGTTTGAAAAATTTGCATTAACCGACCGGGTACGCCTGCACGACAACTTTCGCACACAGGCTTTTGTTTATATCTACAGCGCAAAAATAAATCAGCATAATATGCTGGGTACTTTTAAGGAAGGTACTAAACTGGTGCCGCAACTACTGGAAAAAATAAAAGAAAACGAATTGTTTATAGATGACCACCGCATAATGGTGTTTAATTATAAAATAGCCAGTATGTATTTTGGCAGCGGCGATTATGGTACCTGCATCGATTACCTGCAAAAAATAATTAACGAAAATACTGAGGTAAGAAGCGATTTACAAAGTTACAGCCGACTGATGCACCTGATGGCGCATTACGAGTTAAAGAATTACGAACTGATGGAATACCTTACCAAATCGGTGTACCGTTTTATGAGCAAGAAAGAAAATCTTACGGTGGTGGAAGAAGAGATGTTTAAATTTTTGCGTAAATCATTTAATGTTAGCCGTAATAAAATTCAGCAGGAGCT
Organism: Ferruginibacter sp.; assembly: GCF_031391665.1. GTDB lineage: Bacteria > Bacteroidota > Bacteroidia > Chitinophagales > Chitinophagaceae > Ferruginibacter. Next base: position 1,739 of record NZ_JANMUN010000061.1, on the reverse strand, counting down.
GGAGCATTTTTTAGATAAAATTAAAGGCCTTGAAAAAAATCGTTTTGAAACAAGGGCTTTTGCGTACCTAGATATTATCAGCTGGGTAGAAAGTAAAGTCTACCACAAATCGATGGGGGATATTTTGCAGGAGAAATATAAAGAGAGTAAGAAGAGGGTTTATAAATAATTTTATTCGTAAGGGGCACTCTTAGCGTTAAGCATCATAATAAAAAAAAGAATAAAAATGCCCATAGCCCCGGCAGCGAACATTCTTTTGTTTTTTTTAATTATCGAAACTATTGTAAAAACAGCTGCAATTAAAAATAGCGTTCCATCTACAAGGTTATATTTCCAATAAATGCTTTCGCTTTCATAATACCACTGATATCCTCCACCAAATGCATAGGCACTGCCTTGGTTTTTTATGGCAACATTATAAAATTCACTGAACCCTATAAATGCGAATAGCAAGCCGAATAATGCAAATAATAAAGGAAGGAGAAACGGGAGCCAGATTTTATATTTGATTTTTTTAAGCATTTCAATTGGATATAAAAATAAGCGGAGTTTTTACAAGTTTAACATCCTGAATACCAAATTAACAAAATCTATTCTTTGCTAAAATAAAAGCTCAACAGTATTACTGAACCTGAACGGAGTCCTTCGTATCTCAGGATAAACTCTGCCACTACAGTCCCATCAAGCCTCAACTGCCCGTAACCAAAACCTCAACACTCCCGATAAAGCGGACTCCAAAAGAGAGGGAACTCGAATCGGGCACTTTCAAAATAAAAAAAATCTGGATTGATCTACGCTATCATCTCCTCCATTTCTCTCCCCTCCGGAGTTCTCTGCCAAGAGAACGAACGCAGTTCAAGGAGGGGCTTCTTTCTGCCATTTTTGCACTTTTCCCCCTTCGGCACAATCATTGTCTAATTCCAATCAAACTCAATAAATTTTTAAAACATGGGAAAGATTATAGGAATTGACTTAGGAACCACCAACAGTTGCGTATCTGTAATGGAAGGTAACGAACCGGTGGTAATTGCCAACGAAGAAGGACGCCGCACAACCCCGTCGGTAGTAGCTTTTCTTAAAAATGGCGAACGTAAAGTGGGTGATCCTGCAAAGCGCCAGGCCATCACCAATTCTCAAAACACCATAAGCAGCGTAAAGCGTTTTATGGGCCGCCGTTTTGATGAAGTAACAGAAGAGATCAGCCACTGGAGCTATAAAGTAGTAAAAGGTGACAATAATACGGTGCGTATTGACATAGATGGCAGATTATATACCCCACAGGAAATAAGTGCGATGGTACTGCAGAAAATGAAAAAAACTGCCGAAGATTATTTGGGCCACGAAGTAACAGAAGCGGTGATTACCGTGCCTGCTTACTTTAACGATGCACAGCGCCAGGCAACAAAAGAAGCCGGTGAAATTGCTGGCCTTACTGTAAAAAGAATTGTAAACGAGCCCACAGCCGCAGCATTAGCTTATGGTTTAGATAAAGGTGGTAAAGACCAAAAGATAGCCGTGTTCGATTTAGGTGGTGGTACATTTGATATAAGTGTTTTAGAATTAGGGGATGGTGTGTTTGAAGTAAAGAGTACTAACGGTGATACACACCTTGGTGGTGATGATTTTGATAAAGTAATTATGGATTGGCTGGCCGATGAATTTAAAGCCGACGAAGCGATAGACTTACGTAAAGACCCAATGGCTTTACAGCGTTTAAAAGAAGCATCAGAAAAAGCTAA
>NZ_JANMUN010000058.1:0-60197 GCF_031391665.1 Ferruginibacter sp. | reverse complement strand
AATAAATAAGCCTTTCATCAAAATCTTTTACCGCATTTGCTATTGCGATAGCTGTAACAATATCTTTTGCAGCCATATTGTATAATGCGCCATGCGGTTTTACATGATGCAATGTGGCTCCGCATTCCATTGCAATTGTATTTATTATTTTTAATTGATCAGTAACAATAGTATAAATTTCCTGCGGAGATAATTGCATAGTAGTTCTGCCAAAATTTTCTTTGTCAAAAAAAGAAGGATGTGCACCAACATTAACATTGTATTGCAAACAAAGATTGATTACCTCTTTTATAGTTGCAGCGTCACCGGCATGATAACCACAGGCAATATTTGCAGAACTGATAAAAGGCATCAGTTCCTTTTCGTTGCCCATACCTTCTCCCATATCGCAGTTAATATCTATCAATGTTATAAATATTTTTTTATGTTGAGGTGACTGGCATTTTTTATTTCATGCAAAGTTTGCTGCATTGCCAGTAAAGCATCTTCTGCTTCGGATAACGAAACTATTATAAAATTAAAAGACTGTCCCGATTTTATTTGTGCCAGTTTGGGTAAATCAGTTTTTATAACAGATGCAATGCGGGGGTAACCACCTGTAGTTTGATGATCGGCCATCAATACAATACAGTTACCATCGGGAAGTAATTGAACAGTACCTGTATCAACTGCAGAAGAAATTAATTCTGTTGATTGTTGTAATAAAAGCGGTTTACTATTTAAGCGGTACCCCATTCTGTCGCTTTGGTTTGAAATAATAAAATCATTACTGATAATATTTTGTTTAGATACTTCGTTCATTAAATCCCATTCTGTACTTTTTATACAGCGAATATTATTTTGTGGCAGATAAATTTTATCCAGTTCGTGTTGAGAAACATGCCAGGATAAAATTTTATTTTCATTGCAGGAAAAATGAGTTTTATTAAAATTTATGGTATCATCTTTTTGTAAAGCCCTTCCTAAATAACCGCCTGCACCAACTTTTAAATGGGTACTGCAACTGCCTAACCAGTTTTCTGCCTGCAAGCCACCATGTACTGCCAAATATAATTTTGTGCCTTGAACAGGTTGTTTAAATTTTAAGACCGAATCTTTTTTTACCAATAGTGTTCTCCATATAGGTAATGCCCTTTCATTTATTGTGGCTAAAAAATCAGCGCCTGTTAAACTTATTATTGCATCCTGCTGAAATAAAATTTCTGGCGCAGGAAAATTAATTTCTATCGCTGCGTTTCCCTCGTCGTTGCCCGCTAAATAATTTGCAACACTCATGGCAAAAATATCCATGGTACCGCCGCTGCCAATGCCCATGCTTCGCCAGCCGCTTCTTCCACCATCCTGCAATGTGGTTAATACTCCCGCTTTAATAATTTTAATACTCATTTAATTTTTCAAACTCATCTTTATTAATAGAAATAAATTGTACGCTATCGCCTGCCTGCAATAAACAGGGATTATCTTTTTTGGCATCAAAAATTTTAATGGGTGTCTGCCCAATTATTTGCCAACCACCCGGCGATTGTAAAGGATAAATACCTGTTTGAAAACCTGCAATGCCTACACTGCCTGCTTTTACATTTGTACGTGGCGTTGCTAAACGTGGCGTGGCAATACTTTCATCTACTTTACCCATGTAAGCAAAGCCCGGTAAAAAACCAATCATAAAAACACGGTATGGTTTTGATGTGTGTGTACTGATGACTTCTTCTGCAGAAATATTATGCAGCAATGCAACATACTCCAAATCTTCTCCATTATAATAAACAGGAATGGCGACGAGATTACTTTTTGATGTGTTGGTAAAATTTATTTCACTTATCAATTGATCAGTAAAATTTTTTACAAATTCAAAAGCGGTTGTGGCAGCAGTATAATTTTTTTTTACAATTGCCACATCATAAAAAATGGCAAGCGAAGCATAAGCCGGCACTGTTTCAATATATCCTTTAAAATTATTTTTTGCAAATGCCTGCTTTAATGCAATTACTTTTTCATTGATGATTTCATCAATACTATTTTGAAAAGAAACCAGTAATGCAGTTTCGTTTAGCAGCGATATGGTATATGAAGACAAAAACTAAAAAATTACTTTCTTAATATTGATAAAAACCTTTGCCCGTTTTTTTACCCAGTTCTCCTTTAGCCACTTTATCAATTTGTATTGCTGATGGAGTAAAACGTTCTGCCTTATCAAAAGCATTGTACATACTTTGCGATACGGCAAGGTTTACATCCATGCCAATTAAATCCATTAATTTAAACGGCCCCATTTTAAAACCGGTTGCCTCCATAATTTCATCCACCGTTTCAAAACTTGCAATGCCCTGTTCTACTAATTTCATGGCTTCTAAATAATAATGGCGGGCCACACGGTTTACAATAAAGCCGGGGGCATCTTTACAAAGCACAGGCGTTTTATTCAGTTGTTTGCAGAGTTCGTAAACAGTTTGCGCTGCTTCATAAGCAGTTTGATTTCCCTTTACCACTTCTACCAGTTTCATTACAGGAGCCGGATTAAAAAAATGCATACCCACCACTCTTTGCGGATGAATTACTTTGGCCTGTATATCCGAAACAGATAATGAAGAAGTATTGGTAGCAAAAATTACTTCGCTGTGATTGATCTCTGCCAGTTGATTAAAGATGGCAACTTTAGCTGCTACTTTTTCTACAATAGCTTCAATAAAAACATCGGCAATGCAATCGTTGGTATCGTTTATAAATTTAATGCGGTTGAAAATATTTTCTTTTTCTGCTGCAGTAATTTTTTGTTTATCAAATAAATACAGCAAGTTTTTTTGCAAAGATAATTTTGCTTTATCCAGCACTTCGCTATTAATATCAAACAGCAACGTATAAAAACCGTTTTGTGCAGCAACCTGAGCAATGCCGCTACCCATGGTGCCGGCGCCAATAACGCAAATGGTGTTAATCATCCTTTTTAAATTAAAGCGCTAAAATACGTTTTTACAAACGGATACTTACCGTAAAATAATTGTTTTAAACCGTAAAATAAATCATTCTTGCAAGGGCAGTTAAACCAATATATTTTAGTTGTTCATTTTAAAAATAATAAAAATGAAAAAACTATTAATACTATTTTTTACACTCATTTATTTTCAGCTGTCAGCGCAAAATAACGTAGGTATTGGTACAGCCTCGCCGCACAGTAAACTGCATATTCACGACCCGGTTGGTTTTGGCTATGCCCGTTTTACTAATAATGAAACCGGCAGCAGCAGCAGTGATGGCACTTTTATAGGTGCATTCAATAAAGATTTTCTTATTTATAACCAGGAAATAAATGGAATGATAAGCCTGTACACCGGCGGAGGAATCCGGCGTATGACCATTGACTCATTTGGAAATGCAGGTATTGGTTTTGGACTGAGTGCTTTTTCGCCAAAATTGCTTTCTTTAAATGGCACAATGGGTTTTTATAATGCCACTTCTTTAAAAGGAGAAATATCAACTTCTTCAACAACCATGACCATTAAACCTGATCCCGGAAGTTCTTTGTGCTTCCCCAACCCATGCCCGGCTACCAACCTTGTGTTGGTACCGCCGCCGGGGCTTTTTGAAAGTACGGGTAACGTAGGCATTCAAGTTAGCAGCCCTGCTTATAAGCTGCACGTATATGACGATATGGGCTTGCGGTCCTCTACCTCAACTGGTGCCCAAATAAATTTTGAAGATGAAACTGGTGTCAATAAAAATTTCATCAACATAACCGGCAATGATATGAAGCTGGGAACATTAGCAAGTAATAACAATGGAAAATTTATTATCCGCACCAACGGCGGTGACCGTTTTTTTATTGACAGTGCCGGCAATGTTGCCATTGGTTCATCGTATAAAGTAGCCAATGGTTACCGAATGAGTTTAAATGGAAAATTAATGTGCGAAGAAGTGAGGGTGCAGCTTGATGCCGACTGGCCCGATTATGTTTTTGCAAAAGAATATAAACTGATGCCATTATCCGATCTGCAAAAATTTATAAATGAAAATAAACACCTGCCCGGTATTTTACCCGCTGCAGAAGTAAAAGCAAATGGCATTGAACTGGGTGATACAAACAAACGCATGATGGAAAAAATTGAAGAGCTCACTTTATACATTTTAGAATTGAAAAAAGAAATTGATCTGCTAAAATCGAAATAACATAATTATTAAAAAGTGTTACAATGAAAAAGTTATTTCAATCAATATTATTTTTATTAATAGCCATAACAGGTTTTGCACAGTTTAATCAGCCGGCAGCCGTAATACAAAAATTAGGGAATGACAGATCCTTCAGCCGTTATGCTTATGAAATGATGAGCTATGTAAAACAAAAACAGGATGTTTTTGCCAACGATGCCATTACAAAACGCTATTACGAACGGCAGGAAAAATTTTTAGCCCGTAATTTATTATACCTGGAAAACAGGCAGGATAAAGATGGCAATATTTTTAATTACGCTGAAAAAACTTTTGAAGAAGCCAACAAGTATCAGGCACCGCTACAACCCAATGCGGTAGAAAATTCTTATGGAAGCTGGTCGCTGGTTGGCCCTACTAACAATGTTACCAGCGTAACAAACGATGCCCGTGGTCAGGGCAGGGTTGACCGTATGGCTTTTCATCCATCTGACCCCGATATTATTTATGCAGGTACACCATGCTCGGGTTTATGGAAAAGCACTACTGGTGGATTAACCTGGTCAATTGTTTCTAACAATATTTCTAATGTAGGCATTTCTGGTGTAGTGGTAAGCTGGGCCGATGCTAATGATATTTATATTTTAACTGGCGATGGCGACAGTAATTTAGGCGACTTTGGTTTTGTGCAGGGCTTTGATTATATACGGCCATCAATTGGCGTTTTAAAATCTACCGATGGCGGAGTAACCTGGAATAAAACGGGCGACTTTGGTATTACAGGTTTTTATGTGTGTTATAAATTAGTACAAAATCCTAATAACGCTAATTTGCTTATTGCCGCAACAAGCGAAGGTTTATACAGAACTACAAATGGCGGTATAACCTGGGAGTTGGTTTCGAATGATACAGCAAAATATTATGATGTGGAGTTTAAGCCCGGCAGCAGCACGGTTGTGTATGCAGCAAGCGGCAATACTTTTTTTATTTCCACCAATGGCGGTTTTTCGTTTACCAATCAAAATAATAATTTTGATGTTGCCATTGGCTCCTGCACAAGGATAGCCATTGCAGTAACGCCTGCCAATTCCAGTTATGTATATGTGTTTGCAGGCTACACCGATGGTAATGGCAACGATTTTAATAAAGGTGTTTACCGCAGCACTAACAGTGGTGATAATTTTACACAAAGAACAACCAGTGTTTCGCTGGTGGCCAGCACTGCGTATATGCACAATATTGCAGTATCACCCACTAATGCCAATTTGGTTATAATAGGTTCGTTAGATATTTTTAGAAGCACTAACGGGGCTTCAACATTTGCACAAATTAATCAGCGCAGCGATGCAAACCTCAGCAATTACACCCATGCCGATGTGCATGAAGTAACCTTTAATCCGTTAGACGGGGATTTATATTTAGGTACAGATGGCGGCGTACATAAAAGTACTGATGACGGCACTACCATTCAGTTTGGATACAGCGGTTTTTCCAACACCCAGTTTTATCATTTTGATGTATCGGAATCCGACAACGATATTATGCTTGCTGGTGCACAGGATAATGGCATTAACCGGCGCAGTGGTTTTACTACCATTTTTAATCATGTAGCTAACGGAGATGGTTATTCCTGCCGTTTTAATCATAACACTACCGGGCCTGCATACTTTGCAATTAACAAAAGAGTATATAAAACCGATGCCGGATTTACCACTTACGCACAAACAGGTGCTGCAAACATTCCTGACGACTGGTACAAAACAATTGCCATTTCTTATTTTAACAACAACATTGCTTACACCAGCAGCGGCAGTATTTATAAAACCACTAATGGCGGCATTACCTGGACAAATATGGGGGGCAGCGGCCGCTGGGCACTAATTACATGCCCCAGTAACAGCAACAGAATTTATGCATCCGGTGGCGACGAATGGAACGATGCAGGTGCCCAGTTAAACAAAAAGTTACAGCGCAGCGATGATGAAGGTGATAACTGGACAGACTTGCAGGAAAAACCCGGCTTTCCAGAAACCATAACAAAAATAACCGGCATTGCAGTTGATCCTGCTAATTCCAACAGGGTTTGGGTAACTATGGGTGGTTTTACTGATGGACAAAAAGTTTATTACAGTAATAATGCCGGCGACAGCTGGAGTAATCTTTCCGGCACATTGCCCGATGTGCCTGTAAATTGTATTGCCATTGATGATAATTTAGATGCTTACATCGGTACTGATATTGGGGTATTTTTTAAAAGCTCCACCATGAATGACTGGCAGCCCTACACTAATTTTTTACCCCGTATTCCTATAACGGAATTGCATATAAGAGGTACCAGTATTTATGCCAGCACATTTGGCCGTGGTATATGGCGCAGCGATACGCATACTGCCTGTTTAGCAGGGCTTGGTCTTGCAGGTAATACTTCAGGTTATAAATTTTATGAAGCACTCACCATAAGTTCATCCGTAACCCTTACAGGTGGATTTAATACCGAAGTATTTTACAAAGCGCAGGATTATGTAACACTTACCGAAAACTTCAGGGCAAATGCATCAACCGGCGAAAAATTTAAAGCCTGGATTGCCAATTGCAACTCCGGCGGCATACCGGTATTTTCTGTAATTACACAAGGGCAAAATGCTGTTAACACCAATGATAAAGGCTTTGAGTTTATAATGCCTTTTGATGGAAAAGCATCTGTAATTATTTTAAATGAAAAAGGAGAAATAAGTGGCAGAATTGCAGACAATGAAATTTACCAAAAAGGAAAAAATAAAATTGCAGTTAGCGAATTGGAAAAAATAAAAGGTACTGCATGTCTTTTTATTGATGGGATATTAACAGCAAAAATTAATTTATAAATAAAAATATTACCAGGAGAAATTTTTTATGAGCCGTCATTACTGCCAACGCATTAATTAAAATTAATAACGTTGTGGTTGAAAAATAAAATGCATTACTGAAATACAGCAATGCATTTTTTTAATTTACGATAGGGCTTTAATTATTTCCTGCTTCTTTTTGAGCTTCTGCTTTCATTTTTTCGTTAGCTGTAATACCAAATTCCACTCTTCGGTTTTCGGCCCTGCCGGCTTCAGTTTCATTTTCTACTTTTGGCTGTGCTTCGCCATACCATTTTATGGATAACCTTGATGAAGCAATACCCTGATTTTTTAAATAATCTCCCACCGCATCTGCTCTTTTTTGTGATAAGGCAAGATTATAACTGTCTGTTCCTTTATCATCAGTATGCCCTTCTACCAAAATATTTGTCTCAGGATATTCGTTAAATATCTTAACCAATTTATCTAAAGCCAATTTAGAATTGGAAGTGATGCTGGCTTTATTAAAATCGAAATACACGCCCATTTTAGAGCCATCAGGATTTTTATCGGGAAAAGAAACAATAATACCTTCACCCACTCTTTCTACTTCGGCACCCGGAATTTCAGTTTTTATTTTTTCTGCCTGCTTATCCATTTTATTACCAATAATACCGCCTGCAACACCGCCAATAACACCGCCAATAACAGCACCCAAAACAGTATTGTTTTTATTACCCACATTATTACCAATAACACCGCCAATTACTGCACCGCCTGCAGCACCAATTACAGCACCACGTTCGGCCTTATTTGTCTTTTTTACTGTGCTGCAGCCTGATATAATCAAAGCTATTGCTGCCGACACTAAAATTGTTTTACCGTATATTTTTTTCATAAAAGTTATTTTTAAATTTAAAATTTATTTTCTTACAAAATTATAAATGAGTGCTGCCGGGTTTCCGTTAAAAGTGATGGTTGTTTTTAATTTCATCTTGTCTTTTTCCAATTCAGTAAAACTTAGCCTGTAACCAGCGCCATCATCCATCGCATTTTTTTTATCGTCCAGTCTTTTAAACTGAAATTCATTGGCAGAATCTTTCGGTTCGTAAATGCTCCAGCGGATAAATCTTTTAATTGCAGGGCAGCCCTTTTTATTATCTACAATAGTATAACTGCCCATACTGTTGTTGGCAATAAAATTCCATTCGCTGCCAATAAAACAGCTGAATTCTGCCTCGTTAAAAATTGTAGTTTTTGCAATACCGGTAATTCCTTCTGTGGTAATAGTTTGTAATATCCAGTTACCATTAATTGTTCTTTTAGTAGTTCTGGCTTCTTTTGAAACCGAGCAGGCGGCAAAACCTGCCGCAATTAAAATAGCAACTAAAGTTGTTTTAAAAATACTGTTCTTCATAATATTAAATTTTGATGCAACATTGTGCAATCCCAAATTTTCAATTATAATGCCAAACAACACTTTTTAAATTTTTAAGCATAAAAAAACAGGCCTAAGCCTGTTTAAATCAATTTTCGTTTTTCCAAACATTTAATTGAGGACTTTTTTCCCCATATAAAAATTAAATTGCTTACACAATTATTTTATAGTTAAACGGGCAACTGCAATTTTTGTTTTGCCTAAAATCCTGTCTTCTTTTCCAATCAAATACATATCTCTTCCTAAAACAGAACTAAGCCGTGGCATTGCAGTGGGTACTTCCCTGTTACTGAATAAATTACTGCGGGTGTACTTTCCTGTTGTGGTATTTAAATTAATGGCAAAGCATTCCGATTTTCTAAAATAACTTATCTTTTTTACTTTTTGGCCAAGCTGCAAAACATTATCATTTTTTTTATGATCATTAAAAATAATGTTGAGCGAATGGGTGCCAGGCAATACGCCATAGCCTGCATAAAATGGCCAGTTAAATCCACCTCTGAAAAAGCTAAAATTTAAACCTGTTGAGCCACCGGAACTTGTTTGAATTACCTCCCGTTGTTGCTTTGGTGCTATGTTCAGCCAGCCAATATTTCCTGCGGCATCTATTTTACTCATCATAATATCGCCACACTCAAATACCCGGTAAGTTGTGGTAGTCGTTCTGCCCGGCATAGTGCCCGATCCCGGCTGGTAAGTGGTGGTGGTGTAAGTATAACTGTTATATTTTTCTGCAAGAATAATCAGGCCTTTATCTTCTGTATAAATAAAATTGCGAAAGCGCATGTATTTAGAAAACCCATCTTCTTCATTTTGAATTTTTTCCAGTTTTTCACGCTCTTTTCTTTCTTTCCTGCTTTCGTCATCATCATCGTCTGCGTTATCATCTTCCACTGCACTTATCATTGCGGTATTAATATCTTTTTGGCTGGTGGATATTATATCTCCTGTTAGCGGATTAATTCTTTGCACCAGCATACCATTAATTTCACGCCCTCTTTTTTCATCGCTGTAAAATGCAGCCAGCACCAGATCCTTTGCAGGCAGTTGCATTACTTTTGTGCTTACCAACCATTTGGCGTTAATGGCGGTATTAATTTCTTTTATTTGTTTACCATCATTATTGTAAATACGAACACTGTAATTTTTAAAATCTAAAAACTTATTTCTTTTCTTTTTGCCTTCCTGGTATTCATACTCTCTGCCAATTAATACCACATTGCCGGCTGATGTATAAACCACATCTTCTAACTGAAAAGTTTTAGGATCAAATTCGTTGCTTATCGCAACTGGTTTTCCCAATGCTTTCATGTTATCATCAAACTGCCGCACCTCGTAATTATTTTTTTCTCTTCCTTCAATGGTACTTACTAAAACCATTTTAGTACTGTCGGCATTGTAAGTTGCTTTAAAACTAATGTCTTCTTTTTTATCATCCTTTTGCCAACTGGTTACTTCTGTAAATTCGCCTGAAAGCTCACCCGATGCTTTATCAATTTCTGCTGCAAAAAGTGTAAGTGTTTTTTCTTTTTTACTGTAATCTGTAGCCAGTAAAAACAATTTATTTTTTAAGAAGAAAAAACTTTCATATTCTTTACCCTTTAATTCTTTATTAAAATTATTGCTGTATTCTTCTTTCAAATCTTTGTTTAATTTGGTTAAAGTTGCCGACTCTCTTACTGAAGCAGCAATTACAAAATAACTTTTTAAAGCAAAGTGCGATTCTTTTACATACACACCGGTATTATCGGTATGCATTACTTCTAAATCGGTACTTCCTTTTTTAAGTTTAAATTCATCGCCCCAGGTTATGTTGGCGTTTTGGGCATTTAAAGTAATTGAAAATGTAAGCAGGGTTAGAAAAATAAGAATTTTCATTGCAGATTTTTTTATGGGGAAATGGTGAATTAAATTAAAAAGCTTTTACACCGCACTGGTAAATTGTTTTAAAAAGCGCAAATCATTTTCGCTGAACAAACGCAAATCTTTTATTTGATATTTCAACATGGTTATTCTTTCTATACCCATACCAAAGGCAAAGCCGGTGTATTTATTACTGTCGATACCGCAATTATCTAAAACATTAGGGTGCACCATTCCACAACCTAAAATTTCTACCCAGCCGGTGTGTTTACAAACATTACAACCAGTGCCGCCACAAATTAAACAGCTGATATCCATCTCTGCACTCGGTTCGGTAAAAGGAAAATAACTGGGGCGAAAACGAACCTTAACATCGGCACCAAACATTTCCTGTACAAAAAAATACAGCGTTTGTTTAAGATCGGCAAAGCTTACATTATCTGCAATGTATAAACCTTCTACCTGGTGAAAAAAACAATGTGCCCTTGCACTAATCGTTTCGTTACGGTACACCCTGCCCGGGCAAATAATTCTGATGGGTAATTTTCCTTTTTGCATTTCACGTACCTGTACACTCGATGTATGTGTACGCAATAACCAATCAGGATTTTGGGATATATAAAATGTATCCTGCATGTCACGTGCCGGATGATTTTCGGGAAGATTAAGTGCAGAAAAATTATGAAAGTCATCTTCAATTTCCGGCCCTTCTGCCACTGCAAAACCAAGGCGCTGAAAGATGGAAATAATTCTGTTCTTTACTAAACTAATCGGGTGGCGGCTGCCGAGAGGCAGGTTGTCTCCGGGAAGCGTAAGATCAATTTCCGATTTCGGATTTCCGATTTCGGATTTAGAAGAAGCCTCATTAAGTTCGCTATATTTTGCTTCGGTAAAAAGTTTGAATTCGTTTAATAACTGGCCGGCTTCTTTTTTATTTTCAGGAGCTACATTTTTCATTTCTCCCATAATGGTTTTTACCAACCCTTTTGTACCAAGGTATTTAATTCTGAATGTTTCAGCATCGCCGCCATTAAATGCAGTAATTTCTTCTTTAAGTGCTGTTATTTGATTGAGCAATTGTTCCATGCCGCAAATATACAAAGTTGAGGGGAATGGTTGAGGGGTTTAGGTATTTTCCAGTTATCGTATTACGAGAAATATTTAACACTCAATTTTCAATATTAAATTTTCAATGAAGAACTGGTAAATAATAAAGCCGTTTAAGATTGTCTATCTGTGCATTTTTATTGAGCGTTGAACATTGCATATTGATCATTGAATATTTTCTCTGCATTTAGGATTATACTTTATTTAACAATGCAAATTTGGAAACACATCTACCGTACTAATATCTTCACTAAACAAATAAAATTTATAACCAAAACCATTATGGACCCTGACCCCGAAGCGGAGCAAGCCGCTTCACAAATTTTAAGAACCACTTTTATTACTGTTGTTTTTACCGCCTGCAATTATTACAAAACCGAAACAACAGCCTCGGTAGCTACCATTCAATTTTCTTTACCCGACAGCACCAGCAAAACGGTAACCACTTCTTTACCAAAAAAGAAAACAAAAACTATTTACCTCACTTTTGATGATGGGCCAAACAGGGGCACCAAAAAAATGATGCATATTGTTAAGGAAGAAAAAATTCCGGTTACATTATTTATTGTGGGGCAGCATGTATATGGCAGTAAAGAGCAGACGGCAATTTTCGACAGCCTTATTGCCTGCAAATATTTTGAAATTGCCAACCACAGTTATACGCATGCTTTTCAAAATAAATTTGCAAAATTTTACACACTGCCCGACAGTGCCATAAAAGATTTTATACGCTGTGCCGACAGTTTGCATTTATCTGCAAACATTATTCGTACACCCGGCCGAAATATTTGGCGCACTGCAACTATTAATAAAACCGATATTAAAACAAGCACTGCCACTGCCGACAGTTTATATGCCAACGGATTTACCGAAGTAGGCTGGGATTTAGAATGGCATTATAACGACAGCCTTAAACTTAAAAATACCGGAGATGAAATGCTGCAGCAAATTGACAGTATGTTTATCCACAATAAAAATAAAACACCTAATCATTTGGTACTGCTGGCACACGACCAGGTGTATGAAGATGCCAGCGACTCCACAGAGCTGAAGCATTTTATTATTAAACTAAAGTTAAAAGATGAATATAATTTTGAAACGGTGAGTAAATATCCGGGGCTAAAAAACTAAAATGGTTTTTTAAACGTTTAATAAAAAAATCTTTACTTTTAATATCTAAAATTTATAACTATGGCTTTATTTGAATCTGGCAATCCGGCTTTATCTGAAAAAAGATTCAGAGATACAATACTGGATGAAGTAGTAACACATGAAAATGCAATGACCGTAAAAGGTACGATGCAAAAATTTGGTTTTTTATTTTTGATGACGATGGCTACCGCTTTTTATTCGTGGAAGGAAGCTGCGGAAGGCGGCAATTCCAATGCATTAATGATTGGGGGTGCGGTAAGTGGTTTAGTGATTTCAATTATACTGATGTTTAAGCAGCAATGGAGTCCCTGGTTGACGCCTTTATTTGCATTGTGCGAAGGTTTATTTTTAGGAGCTGTGTCTGCGTATTTTGAATACCGGTTTTCCAGCAAACAGGATGGTTATGCCGGTGGATACTCAGGTATAGTTTTTCAGGCAGTGGGTTTAACTTTTTCTGTTGTAGCAGGAATGTACCTTTTGTATAAATTTAATATTATAAAGGCAACACAAAAATTTAAATCAATCGTAATGGTAGCAACTGCAGGCATTGCTATATTTTATTTGGTTTGCATGGTAATGAGCTGGGGATTTGATGCAACACTTCCCTCATTTCTTTTTCAGGGTAGTGCATTAGGAATTGGTTTTTCAGTTTTTGTTGTTGCTCTGGCTGCATTAAATTTAATTTTAGATTTTGACAGAATAGAACAAGGGGTTGAATTAGGAGCGCCGAAATATATGGAATGGTATGGTGCTTTTGGTTTGCTCGTAACTATTGTTTGGTTATATCTTGAAATACTAAGATTACTTTCGAAACTTAACAGCAGAAATTAAAAAATATTATTTACTAAGAGGTAAAAGGAGAAAAAAGAGTTAAGCAATACTTATCTTTTTTCTCCTTTTCTCTTTTATACTATTAACTAAATTTTTACACCCAATTCTTTTATCAATTCTTCCACTTTCTCCTTTATAAAATCCCTAACCTCATTAAACTCTTTCGGTTCCATATGTTTAGGATCAGGTATCACCCAGTCGATAAACTTTTGGGCGGGCATCCAGGGGCAGGCATCACCGCAGCCCATGGTTACCACGGCATCAAAAGGTGCAAATGCTTTTACTTCATCCAAACTTTTACTGTCGTGTGTACTTAAATCGTAGCCCAGCTCTTTCATTGCTGCAATTGCTTTGGGGTTTACAATGCCGCTGGGTTTACTGCCGGCGCTATACGCTTCTACATTTTCGCCACCAATAATTTTTGCAAACGCCTGGCTCATTTGGCTGCGGTTGCTGTTTTCTATACAAACAAAAAGCAGTTTCTTAGCCCCCTCCAACTCCCCGGGAAGGGGAGAGTTATCGTAGCGAATGGAGTTGCTGTTTGTGATTTCACTTTTCATATTATTTTCCTTTTTTGCAATTAATAAGCTCATCATATACTCATCGCCAAACCTGTTTTCTTTAATAAAATAAGTAAAATTTTTCAATGTCCCCTCAATTACAAAACCACATTTTTTATAAAGGGTTATTGCTTTTTCATTTTCGGTAGAAACTGATAAGTCGACCCTGCTGCGGTTATTGGCTTTTGCAAATGCAATAATATCCTGCATCAGCAAAAAACCATAGCCTTTACCTGAGTGTGCCGGATGCACTGCCAACCCGCCTACGTACATTTTATGACTGTCTCTAAAGCGGTGCAGCACAAGTTTGCACATACCGGCGTCGGTTACCCCATCTGTAAATTTATACAATACCTGTTGCTGCAGTAATTCCTCAAAAATGGGTTTAAACATTTTTTTATCCATTATTTCGTACAGCAAATATGGATTTACCTGCGGGTGCATATACAGGCCGTAAAAAAAATCAAAATCAGCTTCTGTTGCTTTTATCAGCATGTATTTAAATTTTCTTTTTCATAACAACTGCCGATGAAGGGCATAAGGAAGTAAACTCTGCAGTTTGTTTTACACCTGCCGGTGCTTCTTCCCTGCTAATAACACAATAGCCCTGTTTACTAAAAAAATCTTTTGCTGTTGTGGTTAATAAATACAAACAGTTGATGCCTGCATCTTTTACATACTTTTCTATCTCTTCATTAATATATTTTCCGTAGCCTTTACTCTGTTCTTCTTTTACAACACTTACACTTCGTAGTAAGGCGCAATCTTCAAATATTTCTACCCCAACAGTGCCGATTATTCTTTCAGCATCTTTCAACAAATAAAGAATTTTTTCTTCGTCAATATCTGCCACAGGCAATTTATGTTGCTGCAGTAAAGTTATTGCCTGCTGGCGCTCATGCTCAGCTATTGCAACTTGTAAATTAAGCGATTTTGTTATTTCACTTATCATACTTTTTATTTTTTAATTAAAGTATTACAAAATTCCTTTAGCAACATCCGCTTCCGGGTTCACAACAATTTCTTTCATCCTTTGCAGGTTTTTCTGCATATACAGTTATACTTGTAATTTTTGTTTTACCATTTTTATAAGTTGCAATTTCTTCTGCAGTTAAATAATTAGCTAAAATATTATCGGGTATAATTATGGGCTTATCTTTTTGCAGGGTAATATTTTTAAAACCAAGCGATGCAATTATTTCCAGATACACTTCTCTTTGTATAGCACCGCTAACACAACCTGCGTACAACTCTGCCACTTGTTTCCATTTAGCCGGCAATTCGCCTTCCAGCACAATATCACTGATAGAAAAATGGCCGCCGGGTTTTAATACCCTGTAAATTTCGCTTATAACTTTATGTTTGTTGGGCACTAAATTTAATACACAATTACTTACAATTACGTCGGCATAATTACAGGTAACCGGCATATCATCAATATCGCCTAACCTGAACTCCACATTATTCAGTTTTAATTTATCGGCATTTTCTCTTGCTCTTTTAATCATGGCTGCTGTAAAATCAATACCCAGCACTTTACCATTTTCACCCACAAAACGGCGGGCTATAAACGCATCGTTGCCGGCACCGCTGCCTAAATCAATTACGGTATCACCGGTTTTTATTTTTGCAAACTCAGTGGGCAAACCGCAACCCAATCCTAAATCTGCATCAGCATTGTAACCTTCCAGTTTGGTGTAATCATCTGCCATAATGTTGTATACTTCATCGCCGCAGCAGCTGGAGGTAGCACCGCAACAGGATGTTGCATTCTGATCTTTACTTTGTTCCGCAATGGCGGCATACTTTTCTCTTACGAGGTCTTTAATTTCTAATTCATTGTTCATGGCTATACTATTTGTTCCTCATCCGTACTTTATAAAATGAGGAGGTTAAAAAATAATTTTTTTTGAGCCCGGCAATATTTTTTTTTCATCTTCATTGGTCTGGCCTAAGGCGAGACACTCTTCAACAAAATAATTTTACTGGGCTATAATTATGTTTTGCTTTAGCACCTGTCGTTCCTACGGAACGATTTGAAACTTGCATTATTTATTCTACCCACCTTAAGCTCCTATGGAGCTATTTTAAATTGCAAACCTCTTTTTTTCTTAGCCGGGTGAGCCACTCTTTAAGGAGTGACTCACCCTAAGCTAATCTTCACTTCGATCTACTCCATTTCCACCTTTAGGGGATAGGGGCTTCAGGGCTTTTAACAACACGCCTTTTCGTTCTGCATTTTTAATTTATTAAACAGAAAACTAAATTCTCCCATAAATTTTTCAAAAGCTTTCCAGTTAATGCAGTAGCAACTGCGTGGGCCATCTACAGTTCCATTAATTAACCCTGCGTTTTTTAATTCTTTTAAATGCTGGCTTACCGTGCTTTGTGCCAATGGTAATATTTCTACTATCTCGCCGCAAATACATTCGTTGTGCTGCGCCAGAATTTTTAAAATTGAAATACGGGCAGGGTGTGCCAGTGCTTTGGCAAATTCTGCCAGGTCCTGTTCCTTTTGAGTAAAAGCTTCTTTTTTGTGGATGGCCATTTTATATACTTAATTTTTGAAAGCTGCAGAATAAAAAATTTTGAACTGTTTTAAAAGGTGTAATATGGTTGGTGGTAATGCATTTTATTTTTGTAAACCATTTTTGCAATGTACTGCTGAGTAATTTTTCATCGTACTGCTTTATGGGTAAACCGCTGCACTTTTCCGGCCCGTTATCAGAAAAAGTACCAATGATCATTTTACCTGCAGGCTTTACATTTTTTTGTGCAATCGACAGATAAGATTCTACTTCTGTTGGGGTAGTTAAAAAATGAAAAGCAGCTCTGTCGTGCCAGCAATCGTATTGCACAGTAGTTTTAAAATCTAAAATGTTAGATACAATCCATGTAACCGTAGTTGCTTTTTTACCCAGCCTATTTTTTACTTTATCGATTGCCGCCTGAGAAATATCCAAGACAGTAATATTGGTATAACCCATGTTTAACAAATGATCAACCAAAAAACTATCGCCACCACCAATATCAATTATTGCTGCATTTTTGGGCAAGGCAAGCTGTGTTATAAAGTTGATAGACTCCTGTGGTGTTTGCTGGTACCAGCTTACTTCGTTTACCTGCTTGGTGGTAAAAACATTTTCCCAGTGTTGTTTTAAACTCATATTTAATCTTATATCGCAAATATACGATTAATAAAAATGCGCCACCAAATTTATTTTATTAAAAAGTTGGCAATTTTTAAAAATTGCCAACTTTTTCGTTTACTATACTATTTATACTTTCTTATTCCCTGCCATCCAGTAAATTACCCAAACCACCCAAAATACTTCCTTCTTCTTTACGTTTATAAGAACCGTATTGCATTATCCTTCCGGCTAAACGGCTGATGGGTAAACTTTGTAACCACACTTTACCGGGGCCCTGCAACTTTGCAAAAAATAAACCTTCGCCGCCAAACATCCAGTTTTTAATACCCCTCACCATTTCAATATCAAAATCAACATTGGCTGTATAAGCCACCACACAACCGGTATCTACTTTTAAAATTTCTCCGGCTTTTAATTCTCTTTCTACCACATAACCACCTGCATGTGCAAATGCCAAACCATCGCCTTCTAATTTTTCCATTATAAAACCTTCGCCACCAAAAATACCTGTGCCCAATCTTCTTTGAAATTCAATACCAATACTAACACCTTTGGCTGCACATAAAAAAGCATCTTTTTGTGCAATGATCTTTCCGCCTAAGGCTGCCAAATCAAACACAATTATTTTACCGGTGTAAGGCGATGCAAAACTTACTTTCTTTTTGCCCTGCCCGGTGTTGGTAAAAGCAGTCATAAATAAACTTTCGCCTACAAGCAATCTTTTACCGGCACTGAATAATTTGTTCAGTATCCCGCCGCTTTGCTGCTGACTGCCATCGCCAAAAATAGTTTGCATTTCAATACCATTATCCATCATCATAAAAGCCCCACTTTCTGCAATGGCTGTTTCATTGGGATCCAATTCAATTTCTACAAACTGTAATTCTTCTCCATAAATTTTGTAATCAATTTCGTGGTTTGTACGCATGGCTGTAATTTTTTTGTGAAGATAATATCAATTAAAAAAAAGAAACTATAAAATTATGATGACTGGCAAAAAACAATGCCGTCAAGCCTATGGCTTGGCGGCATTATAAAACAACTTTTAGAATGTTGTTTTATAAACAAACTGTTACAATGATTTTATCCACTTTACTAACTCATCACGGCCCTTACCAACTTTTTTTTGAAGGTTTCCCAAAAACTCATCGTCTTTTCCTTCTTCGTATTTCAGGTCATCATCTGTAAGGTCGGCATAAGCCTGTTTTATTTTTCCCTTTACTTCATTCCAGGTGCCTTTAAATTCTAACTTATCCATAATTTTTATTTTTAAATGATACAATGAGGTTACAAATAACTGAACACTATTTTCATGCCAAAAAAAATGCCGCCCATTTTAATGTGCGGCATTTAAGTAAGCAAACTTTACCAACGTTTAAAACTTTGGTGAAGTTGTTAATAGCAGATTTTTCATATCAGGAATATGTTTATGCTTTCCTTTTAATTTCTTTCAACTGTCCGTTCCAAACTTTTTTGCCCTGCATCCTTCTTACCAAATACATAATACCTACAAATATAAAGAAGAAAGGACCAGCAAAACCTAACAAGCCAATAAACTTGGTGCCATAAAATTTTTCCATTGGCCTTCGTAACCTTTCCGAAATAATATACATGCTCGGTACCATTATCAGCGTAAGAAAGAAGGCGAAGATTAAACCAAATATCATCGTCCAGCTTAATGGACCCCAAAAAACCACACTATCGCCACCAAAGAAAATATGCGGATTAAGGTGCTGGAAGAACGAAACAAAATCGATGTTAAAACCAACGGCCAAAGGCAACAAACCTAATATGGTAGCCACGGCAGTTAGTAATACCGGTATAATACGAATTTTACCAGCTTCAATTGCAGCAGCTTTTGTACGCATACCTCTGCCACGCAATTCATCTGTAAATTCTATTAATAAAATACCGTTTTTAATTACAATACCGGCCAGTGCAATTACACCCACACCCAGCATAATGGTAGCTATCGTCATACCGGTTAAAGCATAGCCCAGCAACACGCCAATTACACTAAAGAATATTTCGGTAATTACAATAAATGGTTTGCTGATACTGTTGAACTGCAGCACAAGTATCAGAAATATTATACCCAATGCAATTATCAAAGCTTTTAATAAAAAAGATTGAGTTTCTTTTTCCTGTTCGCTTTGGCCACTTAATTTTAGAGTAACATCTGCCGGTATTTTATTTTTGGTTTTAAAATCATCCAGTTTTATTTGCAACTCTTCGTTTACTTTACCCACCATGGTAGGATCCAGCACATTACTTTGCAATTGTATGGTGCGTTTTACATTTTTACGTTTTACGGCTCCCGTTGCAGTAGTATAATCAATAGTGGCAACAGAACTTATTGGGATACTTTTTACCCTCATGGTATTCATATCCATAAATGTAATCCGCATGTTCATCAGGTCGGTAATATTATGCCGTACCAAATCTATAGTACGTACCTGAATTTTATATTCATCTTCACCATCTTTTAATTTACTTACTTCTTTACCAAATAAAGCAGTACGAATTTCCATACCAATCTGCCCGGTGCTTAGTCCTTCCATCATGGCTTTTTCTCTATCTACATTTATACTTATTTCCGGACTGTTTAAATCCACATCCATCTGCAGGTTTTCAATACCATCAATCTGGTTGGTATCCATATAATTTGATAAGTCGGTGGCTACTTTTGAAATGCTTTCAAAATTATCTCCCTGCACTTCAATATTTACCGGAGGGTCAGTAGGCGGCCCGCCATCTTCCTGTGCCACTTCAATGCTGGCACCGGGTATGCCCACCATCTGCCTGCGTATTTCTTCTTTAAAAGGCAATGTTTTTTTACCTTCTCTTTTATCGTACTCCACAAACGATACCTGTATGCGGCCTAAGTTGGGTTGCACACTTCTGTTATTATCCCGTGGATTATTGGCACTAACGGCTACGTTAGTAATTATACTTTCTACAATACCACCAGGTTGCGTGGGCAATTCTTTTTCTAAAATTTTTTGCACCCTGCCTTCTAATAAATGTGTAACACTGTCGGTGTATTTAATATCGGTACCCACAGGTAATTTAACGTACACATAAACAAAATTAGGATCGCCGCTTGGGAAGAAAGTGGATTTGTTACCACGAACCATTAAGAGCAATACTGAAATAATAAACAAACCAAACAAAGATGCAAATGCCCACACCGGCCTCCAGCCCACCAATATCCATTTTAATAATTTTTCGTAACGGTTCATTAAACTGGGTAATACTCTTTTTTGAAAAGCATGTATGGCATCGTTTAAAACATAAGCATTAAATACCATCAGCAACGCCATCATTAATAAAAAATTAGCCATGCCGTGGTTGCCGGAAATATGCAAAAAAACACCTGCTACTGCAAAAATGATAAACCATTTATTTTTCCAGATAGCACTTTTTGGTTTTTCATATTCTTTGCCCTCGGGCTTCATAAAGCTTACCGCAAAAACCGGGTTAAAAATAAACGCTACTATTAACGACGCTGCCAAAGTAAGTATGAGCATGGTGGGCAGGTAAATCATAAACTTACCAATTAATCCTTTCCATAACAGTAATGGAAAGAAAGGTGCTAATGTAGTTGCCGTACCTGCTAACACCGGAATAAAAACTTCTCCGGCAGCTTCTTTAGCACTGCGTACAATAGGTATTTTTCCATTGTTATAAATACGGTGTGTATTTTCTATAACTACAATAGCATCATCCACAATTATACCCAGCCCCAGCAGCAGTGCAAACAGTACAATAAAATTTAGTGTAACCGTGGTACCAATAATACCATCTGCCAAAGGCAAAAACATAAAAGCCACAAACACACTCAACGGCACACTCAATGCCACAAAAAATGCATTGGTTACTCCCATAAAAAACATGAGGATAATTAACACCAAAACAAAACCAATAATGATAGTGTTTACCAGTTCGTTAAATGATGTTTTGGTGGCTTTACTTAAATCGCCGGTAATTACTACATTTAAATCTTTAGGCAATTCTTCTTTTGCCTTCATCTCGGTAACAATATCTTTTATTTTATCAGCTGCATTTATTAAATTTTCGCCGGCACGTTTTACAATATTAAGTGTTACCACATTTTTTCCATCTAACCGGGCATAACTGTCTTTTTCTTTAATGGTATCTACCAGTTGTGCAATATCTTTTAAATATACCGTAGCCCCTTGTGCGCTGCTTCGTACTACAATATTATTAAGGTTTAAGGCGCTGGTAAATTGTCCTTTTACTTTTATAGTGCGGCGCATATCTCCCACTTCAATCATACCACCTGTAATATCCCTGTTCTCTCTGCTTATGGCATTTTCAATATCCATAAAACTTATCCGTGCCTGGCTCATTTTATACGGATCAACATTTACCTGTATCTCACGTTCAGGCGCACCCACAATTTCTGCACGGGTAATTTCGGTAAGTTCTTCAAACTTATCCTGCATTTTATCGGCATACTGTTTTAGTTTTATTCCATCATAATCGCCGCTTACGTTTACAAACATGATGGGCATTTCGCTAAAGGCAAACTCTGCTACATCGGGCTCCGATGTTAAATCGGTAGGCAGATCTGTTTTTGCTTTATCAATAGCATCTTTTACTTTTTGTTTGGCTACTTCTGTTTTTACATCGGTATCAAACTCGGTCACAATCAAACTGTAATCGGCCTGGGAGGTGCTGGTAATTTTTTTAACCTTAGCGCCGCTGATTCCTTTTAATTGTTTTTCAATTGGTCTTGTAACAAGGTTCTCAATATCTTTTGGTGAGTTACCGGCATACACTGTTACTACCGAAATAGTTGGCACTACAATATCCGGAAACTGCTCTTTGGGCATGGTATTAAAAGTGTATAATCCGTATGCCGATATCAGCACTGCAATAATATACACTGCCGTACGGTTATCTACAGCCCAACTGGTTGGTTTAAACTCTTTAAATTTTTCTTTTATTCCTTCTATAAAATTCATAAAAATTGTTTTAACCTTTTCTTACAAACGAAAAAGTTGATTACGTTTTATTTTTATTGCTTACGCAATTTTTTATTTTGTACCGGGCTAATAAACTTTACTGGTCTTCATTGGCGTCGCACTCTTGTACAGCAAATCTTTATTCAGCATTACAGAATTTTTATTTTCCTAATGTCACCCCTTCGGGGTTAGCGATAATCACTTTACAATGCTATATTAATTTCATCCCTTCGGGATTTTGAAAAACATTATTCAATTTTCTACCCACCTTAAGCTCCTACGGAGCTATCATAAATCATAATCTTCTTTTTTGTTCTTCGCAATGATCTGCTCCATTTCCCTTCCCTTTGGGAAGGATAGGATGGGCTTTTTTCCTCCAGGGGATAGGGGTTTTTACAACGTCGTCGTTATCGTTTGCCCTTCGTACAAATTTTGAAACCCTTCTGTTACCAATTGATCACCTGCTTTAAGGCCCGCTTTTATTTCTACATTTTCGCCATACACTTCACCAATAGTTACAATAACACGGTGTGCCGTAGTTTTGCCATTGCTGCTTTTACTTAATACATAAACATACTTACCGGTTTCGTCGCTCTGTACTACATTAACCGGAATTACAACTGCATTAGCCGCAGTATAATCTAATATTTTTACCACAGCCGATTGGCTTGGTTTTAAACTACCATCATAAGGTATTTTTGCTTCGGCAATAAAACCCCTTTGCGATGGGTCAATAGACTGGCTGATTAAAGATATAGTAGAGTTAATTTTTTTACCGGCATCTGGTATGGTTATTTGCACAGGAGAACCTTTACGCATCCTGGTTAAATAATTTTCGGGCACATTAGTAACTACTTTTAATGATGAGGTATTTACAATTTTTATTTGTCCTGGCCCGCCAAACACTTCACCAACTTTTACGTTAACCACATCTGCAATACCGCTTACATCACTATATACATTAGCGGTATTTAATTGCGCCTGCGCCACTTTAACCTGCTCGCCAATTGCTGCTATCTGATTTTCTAATCCAGTTACATTTGTTTTAGCAGAGATTAATTGCACTTCGGTACCAATGCCCTGATCCCATAGATTTTTCTGACGCTGATAAATATTTTTAGCATAATTTAATTGTGTCTTGTAGCCTTCCATTTGCTCCTTAACAGCTGCTACCTGTTGGCGCATTATAACATCATCAATTTTTAAAATTAGTTGACCTTTTTTAACAAAATCTCCCTCGTTTATATAAATCGCTTTTACCTGGCCTCCCATTCCACGAGGTGTTATGTAGGAAATATTATCCGCATCTACTCTTCCCATTAAATCAATAAAGTGCTGAAAATTTTGTGTGGTAACCGGTGCAACTGTAACCAGTTTAATTTTTGCAGCATTGGCCGAATTGGTATCAATTTTCAGCAACTCATCCTGCAGCTTTTTTAGTTCTGCATCAGTTTTAGATTTATCAGTTTTTAATTTTTCTATAGCTGCTTTTTTATCATTTATTGAAGCTTCGCCATCTTTTTTACTGCCACCGCAACTTGCTAAAATGACTGCTGCTGTAATAATTAATCCAAATGTTTTTACCTGTTTCATATATTAGTTTTGATACTTAATGTTTGTTGTTTATAATTTTCCTACGGCTTTTAGCCAATCAATTTTTGCAGTAATGGCATCGTACAAACTACTGTAATAATTGGTTTGTGCCACTTTTAATTCTGTTTGTGCATTGTATATTTCCTGGTTGCTGCCCAGGCCCTGTTCGTATTTCTTCTTGGTGGTGTTATATACATTTTCGGCCAGTGTAATATTTTGTTTTTGATTATCCATGGTAAGCAATGCGCTGGTCATTTTAATACGGCTCTGCTCTACATCGTAATCAATATTTTGTTTTAACTGTTCAATGTTATTTTGTGTTTTTTGCAGTTCGTACCTGCTTTGCTGTATAAGGGCATTTTTTTTGAAACCATCAAAAAGCGGTAAAGAAATTTTAACGCCAACTAAAGATGTAGTAAACCATTCATCGTTATTAAAAAAATTAAATTTACTGCGTTGTGCATTTTTGCTGTAACTGCCAAATGCAGCAACGGTAGGCAACTTGCTTAATTTATAACGGCGTATATTATAAGTGCCCAATTTTTCGGCTACACTTAACAACTGAAATTCTTTCCTGTCTTTATAATCATACGCTCCGTTAAGAATATTATCTTTTAATTCTGCTTCGCTTAATGTATCCGCTAAAACCAACTCTTCTTTTTGCGGCATGCCCAGCAAAAATTTTAAACCGCTATTACCTGCTGTAAGTGAGTTTATAATTTTTTCTTTCTCTGTTTTAATATTATTTAACTGCACAGTTACTTTATCCACGTCTAGTTTTTCGGCAAAACCATTTTTATAAATTTCTCTGGTATCATTCAGCAGTTTTTCAAACCGTTCTATGTTTGCATCTAACGAGGCTAATTGGCTTTTACCTACTACCAGCTGGTAATAAATTTTCATCACGTTAGCTTTAATTTGTTCCTGCGTAACTTCTGCTGTTTTTTTATAAAAATCCAATACAACTTCTCTCGCTATTAAACCCACAAAAACCTGCCCGTCAAACAACAACTGACTTACATCCACCCCGGCATTTGCTACCCACGGCACACCAAACTGTGCCTGTATATTACCAAAACCACCGGCTGGAAAAGTAATAGTGTTACCTGAGCCGTTTTTTACCGCTTCATCTACCAATACCTGGTAAGTAGCAGGGCTAATAAAGTTGGGTAAAGATTGTACCGCAATATTTGGATAGTGAGTAAATCCGGTACTTGCGTTTACCTGCGGATATGCAGCCGAAGTTATTTGCCTGTTTACTTGCTCCTGCACCTTCACATCCAGTAAAGCATTTTTAACCTGTGTGGCATTTTTCATGGCGTAGTCTATCGCCTGTTTTACGCTAAATTCATTTTTCTGCTGTGCATTTGCACCGGCAGATAATAACACCAAACTTATTACAGCGGTATTATTAAGCCAAAATTTTTTCATTAGTGTTCGTATTTTTTGTTCTGTCCTGTTGATATTTTGTAATTAGCTTATGTCCTTTTATTGTAGCCAAACTAAATAAAAAATGGATGGTTAATGTGGTTTGCACCGTTACCATATTGTATTTGTTTTTAGGAAATAGCAGTTGGTTAAACGGCAGCATTATAGTTTCAAGCCTTGCTTTAATTAATATATCTATATTGATGTCATTGCGGTATAATTCATCTGTAATGCCCCATTCCAGATTTTCTTTCAACACTTTAAACAGAAAAGTATATTTATGCTGCTTAAATTTTTCAAACGATTTGGGATAGTATTTTTCCAGCTCAAACAAAATGCCGGGGTTCATGTTTTGAAACATTTCCTGCATCATATCCATTGCTAAAAAAACTTCATGAATGGCATCTTTGGCTGATGATTTGTCTTTCATGCAGCAATCCTGATTGTGGTTGATGATGTCCACCATTACTGCATCCACCAGCTCATCCTTATCGGCGTAATACTGGTAAATTGTTTTTTTTGAAGCCCCCATTTGCACAGCAATTTCATCCATAGTAACGGATCTTACGCCAAATTGCATAAACAGGTCATGGGCTTTTTGTTTAATTCTGTCTTTCACTTTTCTTTTGTGTTAAATCGAGGGCAAAACTATGGAAACTTTTTTAGTTGCCAAAGTTTCCATCACTTTTTTTTACCACTTAACACAAAATTCATACAGAAAAAGCAGCCCTGCAGGCTGTTTTAATAAATTTTTTGCTGAAAGACAGTCTTTTTAAGCTGCAAAAACATTTAAAATAATGGTGAAAGTGCTGCCTGCGCCAAAATCACTTTCTACTTTAATTTCGCCGCCCTGTGCGTCAATAAATTCTTTACTGATGGATAAACCTAACCCGGTTCCTTCTTTTTTTGTACCCGGCACACGAAAATAACGGTCGAATATTTTTTGCTTGTACTCCGGTGCAATACCCTGGCCAGTATCGGTTACAGAAAACTCAATTTTATTATTCTTGTTTTTTGCAGCAATAAAAACTGTAGAATTATCGTAGGAATACCTGATGGCATTGGAAATAAGATTATTTAAAACCCAGGCAGTTTTTTCTTCATCGGCCAGTACATTGGGTATTGTTGCCGGCAGCAATACTTCCAGCTTAATATTTTTTTGATCGGCCGAGGCTTTGTTTGCGTTAATGGCATATTGCAAAATTTCTTTGGGGTTTGCTGATACTACGGCAATTTGTATATTACCACTTTCTACCTGCGACATGTTTAATAACTCGCCGGTAATTTTTAACAGGCGGTTGGCATCGTCTTTAATACTGCTGAGTAAATTTTTTTGTTCTTCGTTAATATCTCCTATTTGTGCATTCTCTAATAATTGCAAACTCATTTTAATGGAAGATATGGGTGTTTTTAATTCGTGTGAGACGGTTGCAATGAAATTTGTTTTTGCAAAGTCAAGTTCTTTAAATGGCGTAATGTTTTGCAATAAAATTACATTGCCTATAAATTTTTCTTCCTGCTCGCCTGTTGGGGTTATCTTGATTGCAATAACCTGTTTTTCAAAATAACTTTCTTTATTATCGGCATAAATTTTAATAGGCTCGTGCTTTGTATTAATTGTTTCGGATGCAGGATGAAACAGATCCTGTATAAGCGAACGGATCAAATCGTTGTTTACTGCCACATCCTGTATTAATTTTCCAATAGTAGCATCGGCTTTTAACCCCGAAATTTTTAATGCCACATCATTCATAAATAAAATATGCTTTTTAGCATCAAGGCCAATAACCGGATCGTTAATATTATTGATAAGCGTTTCAATACGCTTTTTTTCCATCATCAGTTTTTCTATGTTGCTGGTTTTATATTCTTCTAATTTTTGCGCCATAGTGTTAAATGCGTTGGCCAAATCGCCAAACTCGTTATGCTCTTCAAAATGCACCCGTTTAGAATAATTTTGTGCCGCAATTTCTTTTATACTTTCGGTTAGCTCTTTTAATGGGTTGGCAATATTACCGGGTAAATTAACCAGTAAAACAAAAGCAATTAAAAAACAAAAAGTACCTACCAGTGCAATCCACAGTGTGGCATTACCAGCAGTTTTTTTTGCAACATCACTTTTACGTTCAATAGCCTGCATATTCAGCAGCATAATATCGGTAAGGTTATTGTGTATTGTTGAGAGCAATAAAGTATCGGAAGGATTATTTTTTAATTTAGAAAAATTAGCAGCAAGCTGATCGGTTAATTGCTGCTCACCATTTTCAGTAATATTATGCTGCTGTTTTTTTAAATTGCTTTCAAATTTTAAAATACTTGCATTGCTAAATCCATCATCATTTAATGCAATAAGCATTTGCCTGGAATAATCGAGTGTATTATAATTAGCCACTAAAATATTTTTTGTATCGGCAGAAAGTTTATTAATGTATATACTTCCTATAGCTGTTAACAAAACAACCATGGCAAATAATAACCCTATACCTAAAACTAATTTTGCTTTTATTTTCATTTTTTTACTATTAAGCGATGTAAAAATTACCACATTGGCAACATAGAAAATAAGGATTTTATCAACTTAAAATTACCAGATCGATATTATTAGCAGATAATTTTTTTAACAGCTCATTAAATACGTTGGTGGCTGCAATTACTTTTAACAAACTTAAATGCGGTTTTCCAATGCAGATGGTAGTTATATTTCTTTGTTCGCATTGCTCAATAATTGCTTTTGCCACCTGCTTATTTTCAACTTTAATAATTTCGGCACCCAGTTCGGTAGCCAGTTTAAAATGATTGATTAGGTGACGTTGTTTATCCAGTGCAATTTTATCGGCGCTTTCGGATGGTGTTTGCACATACAGCACATACCATTTGCTGTTGTAATAATTAGCCAGCCTTGCTGTTTTTCTAATTACGGTTTTCGCTGTAATTTCATTACTGCTGATGCAGGCTAAAAATCGTTCATGCTTCATCGCATACACTTTAGTAACTTCTGTTTCTACTTTTCTTTCTACCTGCGATGCTACCTCTTTTAATGCCAGCTCTCTCAACTGCAAAATATGCGAAGGCTGAAAAAAGTTTTTAAGTGCTGTTTCAATTTTTTCTGCTTTATAAATCTTTCCTTCTTTTAACCTTACAATTAATTCATCGGCAGTAAGATCAATATTTACCACTTCATCGGCCTGAGCCACAATGCTGTCAGGAATTCTTTCTTTTACTTCTACACCGGTTATTTCTTTTACTTCTTCATTAAGGCTTTCTATATGCTGAATATTTACTGCACTTATTACATTTATACCGGCTTCAATAATTTCAATTACATCCTGCCATCGTTTTTCATTTTTACTGCCTTCAATATTAGTATGCGCCAGTTCATCAATAATTACCACTTCGGGCCGCAGGCTAATTACAGCCTGTACATCTAATTCTTCCAGTTCTTTACCTTTATAAAATAATTTTCTTCTTGGTACAACCGGTAAGCCTTCTAAAAGTTCGTGGGTTTCTTTTCTGTTGTGTGTTTCAATGTATCCAATTTTTACATCAATGCCATTTTTTAATAAAGAACGGGCTTCCTGCAGCATGCGGTACGTTTTGCCAACTCCAGGACTCATGCCAATGTAAATTTTAAATTTTCCACGCCTTGATTTTTTAATCAGGTCGAGAAAGTGCTGTACATTATTTTCTTTATCTAACATTAAAAAGATATGGCTAAGGATGTTGTTAAGAAAAAATTATTATTCACCGGCTTGCCGGCTTTTTCAAACGTTTTGTCTTTACCAGAATAGCCCCGGCCTTCAATGCGCCACATAACATTGTTACGAATAAGGTAATCATAATTGAGAGAATAACCCCATGTTTTAAAACCATTGGGTGTGCCCGTAGCAATGATCACGCCATTTTCATCGCTGTAATATTCTACTCTTGCTGCAATATTATTTTTGCTATCAGGGCTTATTTTTAAAATTACAACGGGTGCATACCATGTATTGTAATTGCTGCTGCGCTTTGCTTTCTGTTCTGCGCCTATATCAAAACCTGCTGTTACCGCCAATTTTTGGCTTAACTGGAATATGCCATAAAAGTTATGAAAATACCGCATCTGCCTTACACTGTCGGGCTTATCGTTGCCAACAAACGAACTGCTGTTTAAAATAATTTTAGAAGTGGGCTTAAAAGTGAGCTGGTGCCCGAATGCTGGCGTATTGTTACCATCTGTTCTTTGTATGCGTTGCCAGCCATTCAGCAATAACCCACTTACAAACCATTGACCATTATTGCTGGCATAAGAAATTTTTGCCCCAGTTTCAAAGTAGGGTGAGTTATCGGCCAGTATGCTTCTTGTTAGGTTCCAGCAATCTTTGCCAATGGCACTTTCAAAACCAATATGAGCTGCAAAAATTCCTGCATCTACCCAAAGTTCTTTTTGTTTTGAAATTTTTATACCTGCATTTGCTTCAAAAATATTTTTTAACACGCCGGGTTCTGCTGATAGATTGGTATTGGCGTATGTACCTGCCATAAGCGCCACATTAGCCCTTATCACATCTTTTTGGTACACAGCTTTTACAAATGCCAAATTTATATTTACTTCGTTGTGCCTGTTGTGCGAATATACAAATGCAGGACGGTTATGATTGGAAGGCTGTCCAAAATCGTATGTGTAGTAGGTTTCTATATACCCGCTAAAAGTTAGTGGTGTATATGTGCTGTCTGTTTGAGCTACCACCTTGGCTGCCATAAAAAACAAGGTTAATACTATTAATTTTTTCATCATTTCTATTTTAAATTATCTAAAGCTATATTAATTTTAAGCACATTTATTTTTTCGGTACCTAACATGCCCAGCAATGGTTTTTCGGTATTGTCGGTAATAATTTGCTTTACTTTTTCTTCCGCAATACCCCTTGTTTTTGCTATACGTTTTACCTGCACTTTAGCCGCTTGTACAGAAATATTTGGGTCGAGGCCGGCACCACTTGCAGTAACTAAATCAGAAGGGATTTCGCTTTTTTGCACGCCGGGGTTATGTACTAAAAATGTATCTATCCTTGCCTGTACTTGGGCTAAGTAATCGGGATTGCTGGGGCCTTTGTTGCTACCACCGCTTCCGGCTGCATTATAACCAACCGCTGATGGCCTTGATGAAAAATATTTATCATCAGTAAAATTTTGAGCAATATTGCTGTAATATTTTTTACCATTTACTGTTATGGTTTCGGCCTGGCCTTTATTGGGCGTAAGCCTGGCAATACCCCATATAAAAGCAGGATAGATCACCATAAAAAATACCAGGCAAACTAAAGTGAGGCGGATGGCTGGAAGGATATATTGCTTCATTTTTAAAATTTTATGTTTAATTAATTGTTGTAAGTTTTAAAACCAAATACTTACCAAAAGGTCAATTAGTTTTATACCGATAAATGGAATTATTACACCACCCAATCCGTAGATAAATAAATTTCTCCTTAACAAAGCAGAGGCACCGATGGCTTTATATGCCACACCTTTCAATGCTAATGGAATCAGCAGCGGAATAATGATAGCATTAAAAATTACTGCAGAAAGAATGGCACTTTCGGGACTGTGCAGTTGCATAATATTTAAACCCTGCAACACTGGTATAGAGGTAATAAACAAGGCCGGAACAATAGCAAAATATTTAGCCACATCATTGGCAATACTAAAAGTGGTGAGTGTTCCCCTGGTCATTAACAACTGTTTACCAATTTCTACTACTTCAATTAGTTTGGTTGGGTCGTTATCTAAATCAACCATATTACCGGCTTCTTTAGCTGCTGCTGTACCACTGTTCATTGCTACACCCACATCAGCCTGCGCTAATGCCGGTGCATCATTAGTACCATCACCCATCATTGCTACTAACCTTCCGCTGGCTTGTTCTTTTTTTATGTAGTTCATTTTATCTTCTGGCTTTGCCTCTGCAATAAAATCATCTACACCTGCTTTTTCTGCAATGAATTTTGCTGTAAGCGGATTATCACCTGTTACCATTACGGTTTTAATACCCATTCTTCTCAGGCGTTCAAAACGTTCGCTGATGCCGGGCTTAATAATATCCTGCAGTTCGATTACACCCAATACTTTTTCGTTTTCACTCACAACTAATGGTGTACCGCCATTGCTTGAAATTATTTTTACCCTTTCGGCAGTTTCGGCAGGAAAAATATTGCCTGTTTTTTCTGTTAGGTTTCTTATGGCATCAGAAGCGCCTTTTCTAATTCTTGTATTTTCAAATTCAATACCCGAGCTCCTGGTTTCTGCAGTAAATTTTATAAACCTTGGGTTATTAATTTGGTAAGTAGATGGATTGATACCAGCCAATTCAATAATTGATTTCCCTTCTGGTGTATCGTCGGCCATTGAACTAAGTACTGTTGATTTGATGAAATGTTTTTCATCAATACCATTGGCAGCATAAAAATTAGTGGCCTTTCTGTTACCAATGGTTATAGTTCCGGTTTTATCTAACAATAAAACATCAATATCACCAGCCGTTTCTACAGCTTTACCGCTTTTTGTAATTACGTTGGCACGTAAAGCCCTGTCCATACCGGCAATGCCAATGGCAGATAATAAACCGCCGATGGTAGTAGGTATTAAACAAACGAATAAAGAAATAAATGCGGCAATGGTTATTGGCGTATTAGCGTAATCAGCAAATGGCTTTAGCGTAACCGTTACAATGATGAACACCAAAGTAAAACCTGCTAATAAAATTGTTAATGCAATTTCGTTAGGTGTTTTTTGTCTTGATGCACCTTCTACTAATGCAATCATTTTATCTAAAAAACTTTCTCCTGCTTCGGTGGTAACTTTTACTTTTATTTTATCGGATAATACTTTTGTACCACCGGTTACAGAAGATTTATCACCACCTGCTTCTCTTATCACTGGTGCACTTTCTCCGGTGATGGCGCTTTCATCAATGGTAGCCAAGCCTTCAATTATTTCGCCATCCATAGGTATGGTATCTCCTGCTTCGCATAAAAAAACATCACCTTTAACTAATTGAGAAGATGGAACTATTTTTACTTCGTTCACATACATCTCTCCAATGATCTGCAACAATTTTGCTGGTGTTTCTTCTCTTGTTTTTCTTAAGCTATCTGCCTGTGCTTTACCTCTTGCTTCTGCAATGGCTTCTGCAAAATTGGCAAACAATAAAGTGAGTAATAAAACAGCCGTAACAATAATGTTGTAAATAAGACTGCCCTGGTTTTGTTCGCCGATGGCTATCCATATACACACGCCGGCCATTACCACAGTACCCACCCACACGGTAAACATTACCGGGTTGCGAAACATGGTTTTAGGATTGAGTTTAATGAAAGATTGCTTTAATGCTTCTTTCAATAAGTCCTTTTGAAATAAGGAGGTATTTTTTGAGTTTGACATTTTTTTGTTTTGTTGTCGGCTTTTGCTGGTCTTATAAAAAGTTCAGTAATGATATGTCGTACAAGAGTGCGATGCCGAAGCAGCACACGAATCTTTCTCGGCACAGGCGCCACTGAAGCTTAATGATTATTTTAAAGCCCGGTTCATAATTGTATTTATTTCATTCCAAAATATTCGGCTATTGGTCCCAGTGTTAGTGCAGGAAAAAATGATAGTGCTGCAACAATTGCTATTACTGCAAACACCATTAGTCCAAAGGTGCCGGTGTCGGTTTTTAATGTACCTGCACTTTCGGGAATATATTTTTTACTGGCCAAAATACCTGCAATGGCAACAGGGCCAATGATGGGTAAATACCTTGCCAGTAACATCACAATACCGCAACCAATATTCCAAAAGGGGGTGTTATCGCCCAGGCCTTCAAAACCGCTGCCATTGTTGGCACTGGAAGATGTAAACTCATACAGCATTTCGCTAAAGCCGTGATAGCCGGGGTTGGCCAGCCATGATGCATACGCCGTGGGGTTATGTGCATAGATATAACTTGCAATGGCAGTACCTGCTAAAATCAATAACGGGTGCAGTAATGCGATCATCATTGCAATTTTCATTTCTTTAGCTTCAATTTTTTTACCGAGAAATTCTGGTGTACGGCCCACCATTAATCCACTGATAAAAACAGCAAGAATGATGAAGATGTAAAAATTTAAAAAGCCTACACCCACACCGCCAAAAAATGAATTGATCATCATACCCAATAAAGCAAACATACCAGTTGGTGCGGTCATGCTATCATGCATAGCATTTACCGAACCATTACTGGTACAAGTAGTGGTAACTGCCCAATATGCAGATGCTGCGGAACCAAAGCGAACTTCCTTACCCTCCATGCTGCCCATGTTTTGTGCAATACCCATTTTTGTAATGGCAGGGTTGCCCTTCATTTCGCTTATTACAGAAGGAATGAGTAAGAGAAAAAATCCTACCGTCATCACGCCAAAAATTACCCAGCCTAATTTTTTTCTTTTCAACACATAACCCAATGCAAAAATCATTGCCATTGGGATTAAGATAATCGAAATAGTTTCTGCAATATTGGTGATGTAGTTAGGATTTTCTAAAGGGTGTGCAGAGTTAGGGCCGTAAAAGCCACCACCGTTTGTACCCATTTGTTTTATAGCAACAAATGCTGCTACAGGGCCACGACTTACCTGCACTGTATCGCCTTGCATGGTAGTAATAGTGTCTTTACCTTCAAAAGTCATAGGTGTGCCGTTGAACAATAATATAACGGCTACTACTAACGAAAGTGGTAACAATATCCTGGTGCAAGTTCTTACAAAAAGAAAATAAAAATTACCCAGCTTTTCGGTTGACTTTTCTTTCATTGCAAAAAACACCACCGCACAAATTGCTATACCACAACCGGCACTTATAAATTGAAACAACATCACGGTTAATTGTCCTAAATAAGACAAACCGGATTCGCCTGAATAATGCTGCAGGTTAGTGTTGGATATAAAACTGATGGTGGTATTAAAAGCAAGATCGGCGCTCATGGATGGATTACCATCGGGATTGAGTGGCAGCCAGCTCATGCTGGTGAGTACAAACATGCATAACAAAAACCAAAACAGGTTAATGGTTAGCAATGCCAGCAAATGCTGTTTCCAGGTCATTTGCTTTGTGGGGTCGATGCCGCTTAATTTGTAAAACACTTTATCCAGCGGATTAAAAATTTTATCCAGCCAGGTTTTATCGCTGGTAAATACTTTGCCTATATACCTGCCCAATGGAATAGCCATTAGCAACAGCAGCGCATACATAAAAACGAGGCCTGTAATTTCTGCATTCATGGTTTAAAATTTTTCGGGTTTAATGAGTACGTAGCACATGTATGCAAACACGGCCAGCGAAATGATGAATAATACTATCATGGTTTATATTTTTTCGAAGAATTTAATGGCTTGAAAAAAGAGGGCAAATAATATTATGCCGCCAGTGATTAAAATTGCTAAAAGCATGGTTATTTAATTTAGTTATGCCATACCATTGTCAATTGCCATGCCTGTAACGTAAAAAATAGCAAACCCTTTGTCAGTAAGGATTTTATAAGAATGGCCGAAAAGTGGACATAAAAAACCCTTTCAAAATGAAAGGGTGAGGCTATCGTTTTGATAGTAAGAACACGCCTGAAGGCCTGTTCTTACAATTTATATTCATCCAGCTTACGGTATAATGTAGTTAACGCAATATTAAGCAGTTTAGCAGTTTCAGTTTTATTACCGTTAGTATAGTTCAATACTTTTTGAATATGAATTTTTTCAGCACTGGCCAGGTCAAAGGCAGAAAGTTGTTTTGTACCGTTACTTGCTCTTTGTAATTCCATTGGCAGGTTTTCAATGGTTAGCTCATCTTTATCAATTAATATTACACTCCGCTCTATTACATTTTTTAGTTCTCTTATATTACCATTCCAATGGTGTTTTTTTAAAACTTCTAAAAATTCTTTTGTAACCGGTTTAATTTTTTTATTGGTTTTTGAGGATACAATTTTTATAAAATGATTGGCCAGTTCTTCCATATCAATTACTCTTTCTCTTAAAGCAGGTAATGCAATTTGAAAAACAGCAATGCGGTAAAAAAGATCTTCCCGAAAATTTCCTGCTTCAATTTCTTTTTGCAGGTCTCTGTTAGTGGCTGCAATTAACCTGATATTTATTTTTACAGATTTATTTTCGCCTACTTTTATTAATTCTCCGGTTTCTAAAACACGAAGCAGTTTTGCCTGCAATTCCAATGGCATTTCTCCAATCTCGTCTAAAAAAACAGTACCATTATTTGCTTCTTCCATTAAACCTTTGGTATCTTTTATGGCGCCGGTAAATGCTCCAGCTTTGTGGCCAAACAATTCACTTTCTAATAAATCTTTACTGATGGCAGCACAATTAATGGCTATAAAATTTTTATTGTTTCTGGTACTGGCTTGGTGAATGGCCTGTGCAAACACTTCTTTACCGGTACCAGTTTCTCCGGTTAATAAAACGGAGGCGTCGGTAACGGCAACTTTTTTTGCCATGTCTATTGCAGCTAAAATATTTTTAGATTTACCAATAATACTTTCAAAAGAATATTTTTTTGATAATTGATTTTCTAAATGGTGTACCCGTTTTGCCAATGCTACTTTTTCAACCGCACGGTAAAGCAAAGGAATTATTTTATTATTATCATCACCCTTG
Source organism: Ferruginibacter sp. (assembly GCF_031391665.1). Classification (GTDB taxonomy): domain Bacteria; phylum Bacteroidota; class Bacteroidia; order Chitinophagales; family Chitinophagaceae; genus Ferruginibacter. The sequence goes on along the minus strand of NZ_JANMUN010000058.1, from coordinate 24,456 downwards.
GTAATATAATCGAAAGCGCCATTTTTTATAGCCTGCACACCATCGGAAATATTACCATACGCCGTCAACAAAATAATTTCTGCAAAAGGGAATTTCTCTTTTACCTTTTTTGAAAAATCCACACCGTTGCCATCAGGGAGTTTTACATCACATAATATAACATCAATATCTGCCTGCTCTAATTTTTTAAAAGCACTATTAATATCTGCAGCCTGCAGCACTTCAAATCCTTCCAAACTAATTATCCTTGCTAAAAGGGTTCTTAGTTTTTCTTCGTCGTCAACAATTAAAATTTTATTCATTTATCAGCATAAATTAGTAGGGTTCAAATGTAGTAAATTTAAAGATGGGTAATATGTATTTAAAAAGAGAACCCTTGCAAGATTTTAGAGAATAGTTTACTGCAGCTTTATCTAATCAATTTTTATTTAAAGTATCTTTGATAAATAAATTATTACAAAATGAAAAAGCGTTTTAATTACCGCAAGCTTTTACAATATTTTTTACAGGGTTTATTAATACTGGCGCCAATTGCCATTACGGCTTATGCTATTTTTTGGGTGGTTACTTCAATAGATAATTTACTGCCCATTTTTACCTACAAAGATGTACAGGGCAATGTAAAAGTGCAAAACTATGGCATTGGTTTTTTAATCATAATAGGTGCGCTTGTAATAATTGGATATTTCAGTTCTTTTTTTATTACCGGCAGGGTGGTAAGTTTTGTAGATAAAATATTAGAGAAAACCCCCGGTATAAAATACATTTATTCTACCACCCGTGATTTTTTTGAAGCTTTTGCAGGTGACAAAAAAAAATTTACTAAAAATGTTTTAGCCAATGTAGATGATAATGATGTGTGGCGTTTTGGATTTATTACCAGGGAAGATATGGAAGAATTTGGCCTGAAAGATTATGTTACGGTTTATATCCCGATGGCCTATTCGGTTGCCGGTAATGTTTATGTAATTCCTAAAACAAGGGTGAAGCCCATTACAAATATCAGTGCTGCACAAACCATGAAGTTTGCAGTGAGTGGTGGCATTACCGATGTGGATAATGAACACCCGCTCTAAATCTCTCCTTTAGTTAACGGAAAATTTTTAAGAGAAAATATTTTAAGGTGCTTTTCTAAAAAAAGACGCTGAATGAAAAAGAGTTTATTAATTATATTATTACTAATTATTCATTTAAAAAGTTTTTGCTGGGGCTTTTATGCTCACCAAAAAATAAATTACTACGCTGTTTTTTTATTACCTCCGGAGATGATGGTGTTTTACAAACCCAATATTAATTTTATAAGTGAACATGCTGTTGATCCCGATAAAAGAAGATATGCTGTACCAGAAGAAGGCCCAAGGCATTATATTGATATCGATCATTACGGCAACTACCCTTATGACAGTTTACCAAGAAAGTGGAATGATGCAGTTGCAAAATTTGGTGAAGACTCACTAAATAAATTTGGTATTGTGCCCTGGCATATACAAACTATGCTGACACGGTTAACTGCTGCTTTTAAAGAAAAAAATTTTAGTAAGATAATGAAGGCGAGTGCAGAAATTGGCCATTACATTGGCGATGCACATGTACCCTTACACGCCAACAGCAATCATAACGGGCAATTTACCAACCAGCGTGGCATTCATGGTTTTTGGGAAGGCCGTGTACCGGAATTGCTGGCAGAAAAAGAATTTGATTTTTTTATTGGCAAAGCCGAATACATAAAAAATGCCGGAGATTTTATTTGGAAACGTATTTTAGAAAGTGCCAAAGCCAGCGACAGTGTGTTAAATTTTGAACGTGAATTAACCAGGCAATTTAGTAATGATAAAAAATATTCTTTTGAAGAAAGAAATGGAAAAACGGTAAGGCAATACTCCACCGCATTTACGATCGCCTTTAATAAAAAATTAGATGGTATGATTGAAAGAAGAATGCGCCAATCAATTTTTTGCATTGCAAGTTTTTGGTACTCTGCCTGGGTAAATGCCGGCCAGCCCGATTTAAAAAGTTTAGTTAATCAAAAATTTACTGAGCAGGATGTAAAAGAATTTGAAGAACTTAATATAAAATGGAAAACCAGTGATAAAATCATTGGCAGAGATGAATAGATTTTTAATGATTTATAATTTTACAAACTGATACTGTTCCGGATTTTTATTTTCGGGATAAATGCATAAATAATAAAGCCCCGAAGCAAGCTTTGCAACATTTATTTTATTGGATGTTATACCACCACTTATTAGCAACTGCCCCGACTGGTTGTAAATTTTATACAATGTATTGGTAGCCGGTAAATTATTTTTTAAAATAATTGTTTGGGCAACAATATTACTTAAAGGTTTATACAATTGTGTAAAAGCGATGACACTAACTTTTACTACAGTAGAGTAAGTTTTTCTACCATCAAAATCCACCTGGGCAAGCTTATAAAAAATATTACCGCTGCTGGAAACTGTATGGCTAAAGTTATAGGTTTGTCTTACAGCAGTTGTACCATTACCATTCACTTTTGCAATATTGTTAAATAAAATACCATCGTTACTTTGCAAAATTTCAAAATGGCTGTTATTAATTTCCTGCTCGGTAACCCAGTGCAGGGTTACCGTATTAGCAGCGGCAACAGCATTAAAAGATGTTAATGTAATTGGAAGCGTGGCAGTATAAGTAACTGATAAAACCGGCCTGTTTGCTACTATTGTATTTTCCCTTGATCCAAATTTTCGTGCAGTTGAAATCACTGCTTCATTACAAATTAATATCCATCCAAAATTTGTAGCGGGTGTGTTTAACCAATTTTGTACATCCGTAATCATGGTTGCAGTGTTCCATGTATAAAAACCAGTACCACCAATACTAACAGCGCCGGATGAACCTGCAACAAAATCGCCTCCCTGGCTTATCCAGTTACTGCCGGGAAAAAAATTATTTATCCACGTGGCATCGTTTGTTGTTGCGGCAACACCTGCTCCATCTCCACTGCCACCACCTGCATTAGAGGTACCTTCGCCCCAGTTGCTTGTAAGTTTATGCAGGTTTACATCATCTGCCTGTGGCCTGCTAACATTACAGTTTAAAGTAAGCGATGCTGCCGTTATAATTGCGCCTGCAGGAACAGCAGCTGCAATATCAAACTTAATTAAACCACGTCTTGGGCTACCGCCACCGTTAGTTCCGCTAAAAATATTTTGCCCCAGTGCATTACTGTTGGCATTCGGTATTTGATAAATGCTGTTATCGGCGGCGGCAGCAATGTTAACTATAACAGGCTGGGCCATGGCGCTGCCGAAAAATACTATACTTAAAAAAAATAAAAATATTTTTTGCATTTGCTTAATTTTATAAGATACTTTTTTATTTAATTATTCTGCAAGTTCAACAACATCGTATTGTACTATAAACATTTCGTTACGTTCACTCTCGCCATATATAATTTTCTTTGCCGGTAAAATGATAAGGCTTGCATTTCCTTCGGAGTTATTGTATGAAGCAACAGCAAAAATTTTGCTGCCTTTTGTTAACTGAATGGGGATTGAAAAATCATATTTTTTACGCCAGTGTGCATCCCATCTTGGGATACTTAAAATATCAGTTCTTCTGCCTGTTACACTGTCAATAGCATAAATTTCCCAGCTGGTACAGGCATTTTGTCCCATGGGCATTATACTGTGTATTTCTATTGGTTTTTGTAAAGAAACTGTTGCATAAAAATTTCTTTTTTCATCAGCATTAATAACAAACGGGCCATTTGTAATTGTATTTGGCGTGAATAATACCCTGGAGTTAATAAACCTACTGATATCCTGTTTTTTACACAATTTTATTTTTACATAAGAGGAATCTTTTTGAGCTGCAACAGATGCAGCATAAAAAATATGCAGTACTATATGACTGTTTGCAGGAATTTTTTTTAAGTATGGCTTATTGTAAAATGTTGCACCCTGCATATCGGCTGTCCATTGGTACCAATTGTACTGATATGGTATAAAATTTAAACCTACCGGACTGTAATATCCGTAATTTAAATCATAGCTGTCGTACTGTGCTGCTTTGCCTGAGGTATCAATAGAAATACTGCAGCTCTTTACAATTTTTTTATTGCCGGGTATAAACTCAATGGCCTCCGCAAATACATCTTCATTTAAATTAACCGGGATAACAAACACCTGTGCCCTTTCGGTAAAATTTTCTTTTTGTGCAAAGGGTTTTTGCATTGCAAAGACTAAATCGGGTTTATTTATTGATGCTGTTTTACCCGGTGGATTTACATTTTGTTTAGCTGGGGCTTTGCCCTGTATCAATCCGCTGTCAATCCAATTTTTTATAAGTTTTATTTCGGCAGTGTTTAAAGTGCTGGTGTTTTTTATATGATTATAGCCCTGCTCAGCTTTCCATGGCGGCATTATATTATTTTGAGTAACGTAGCCAATCATTTTAGCGTAGGCGCTTACATTTTTATAATCTGTTAAGGGCATGGTGCCAATATTATTTCCGTTGTGGCAGGGCATGCAATGGGTTTGCAGGAGAGGTTTTATATGAGTGTTGTAATTTGCTGCGGTTTGTGCCGCACAACATACAACAGTAAATAAGGTATAAAAAAGTAAAAATAATTTCAACCCTTTATTATTTTTTATTGAAAGTAATATAACAACCCACTGCCGGCTTCCACGGAACTGGCACTTGTTTTTGAGCGGTAATTAAAGCCAGCGCATCCGCTAAATCATTATTACTGTAAATATGCCTTCGTTTGCCCGGTGCTAAATAAGCATCATTTATTCTTCCCCTGTATAATACACTATCTGCTTCATTGGCAACTACAACTTCGGGTGTAATTTTTGCTCCTAATTTTTTCGTCAGTGTTTGTTTTGCATCTACAGTAATAAAAAAATTAGTGAGTTTATTTTTTGTTTTAAAATTATTGGCCGTTTTACCGGTACTGCTTTTTAAAGGAAATACAAGATAAAAATCAGCATTGTTTTTATAGCTGTCGGATATGGTTGCCAGTGACTTTGTCATGTAAATAGATACAGGACATTCTTCTGCAGCAAATACATATACTTTTATATTTTTCGTTTGTGCAAAACCGTTTGCCAAAACAATTAAGAATATGATAGTTACTGAAAATTTCATTTTGTTATTGGATAATTGCTGCACCATTTACTACTTTAATTGTTATTTTTTTTGTTGTGATAATTGATGTGGGGTTTATTTCTTCGTGTGTGCCATTGCTTACAATATAAATGGTGGTGCCGTCTGTTGCTGCATTTACCGCTTCGGCAAGTGTATTATAAGGAAATATGGCACTTCCAAATTCTAACCCCACATGGCTTTTATCTACATACAAGCGCCTTGTTACAATAAACTGTTTCATCATACCGGCATCTTCGTGTGCAGTTATGTGGCAGTGATACATATAAGGCACATCGCCCCAAAAATCATCAAACTTGGTAATAAACCTCACCGTTTCTTTAGGGCCTACATATACTACATCTTTACGCCCCAGTTCGCTGGGTGTAAGGGCAATTAAATTATTTAAAGAGTCCCTTCTGTCTAATACATAAAACTGTATATCGTGTATATGAAAAGGATGATACATATTTACTGAGCCGTGCAACGTCCATATTTCGATACTGTTCAGGGGAATCACATCATCAATAGTACCCATCGCAAAAGCTGTTGCAGAAGCAGGAACATTTGTACTACCTATTTTTGCCCCACCAGCCTGGCCGGCAAATAGAAATTTATTTCTTGTATTGGTAGCAGAGGCTTCGGGTATTGGTGTAACAGTTGCTAATGTTACGGGTATAGTTGTAACTGGCACCGGCGTAGTAGTTGCAGCCACTACATTAAAATTTAATACACTAAAAATTGCACCGTTTAATGGATTAGGGGTATAATTAGGTGTGGAGGGTCCGCCAATATCAATCCATGCAGTGGTAGCGCCCCATGTACCGGTAGGTAATTCATTAGCATAACTAACCAAACTCAAACTTGTACCCACCACATAAGGAGAAAAATTTATGGCAATTTCGGCTCTTTCTCCCGGTGCTAAACGCAGTCGTGTTACTAATTGGCGGTTAGCCAGCAACCCTCCATCGCTGCCAATTTGATAAAAAGAAGCGTTATTGGAAAGCCCAAGCCTGAAGACCCGCTGTGCTGATCCATTTAATATCCTGAACCGTACATATTGCCTTGGCGCATTTAACCTGGCATTTCTTACACCATTAGTAAGCATGGTGCTGTCCCGGTTGCCAGCCGGATTACCCGCCCTGAAATATTGAACTTTTCCATTCAACAATATTTCTTTTGTTTGCAGAATTAAAGGGAAATCATCTACACCATATGTTCGGGGTAAATTCAATGCTGCTTCTTCGGCATCTTTTACAATTATCATCCCTGCAAGCCCCAGCGTTACATGTTTAGAGGTAGAGTCGTGCAAATGCGGATGATACCAGTAAGAACTTGCTTTATCCAGTACAGTAAACGATGGTGTCCATGTAGTATTGGGCTGAATTACGGTGTGTGGACCGCCATCATTTTCTGCTGCCACATGAAAACCATGCCAGTGTACAGTAGTTTCTTCGCCAATACTATTAGTAACGTTAAGGGACACCTGCTGTCCGGCGTTCATTATTAAAGTAGGGCCTAAAAGGTTTCCGTTAAATCCCATTGTAGCACTGTTTATTCCCGGAAAAAACTGATATGTACCATGCTGCATGTTTAAATTATATACCGGCCCGTTTAATACAGGTGGTATGGGCAAGGGTGTAAACTGTGCAAAACATATTGCTGAACAAAATATAAAAAGGGGGAATAATAATATGATGCGTTTAATATTCATTGTAATTAATTTAAGTAAATGAATATTGTTGTTATTGTAAATTAACCAGTACTAATACATAGCCCGTTTTATCATTGGCTTTGCCCATGGCTTTACCAATAATAGCCCCTTGTGTATCTGCAAAATTGGTTACTTTTTTTGCAACACCTTTTTCAGAAGATGAAGTAAGAAAATCGCCGGCATTAATTTCTCCACCTTCTTTATTGGTTAATACGTACACCCTGCCGGCTAATGCTACCGGGTATTCGCCATCTGCAATAGTACCCTGCTGGCTCATCAGCATACCAGCTTTAATACCATTGGCACCACTAATTATACCAACAATTTTTTTATCATTTACTGCATCGGTGATTTTTAATTTGCCTTCGGTTTTTTCATCAATAGAAACCAGCATACCTGGTTTTATACCCGGGCTGTTATTTTTATTTATAGAAAAATGTTCTGCTAAATCGGAGCCGCCATTTATTTGCAGCTCTCTTGTAATTATTCTGCCATCGCCATCTCCAAAGTCGGCATCTAATTCAATAGTTACCTGCCCGGCAGCATTATACAACCATACCGAAGCACCATCAACACCGCTTTCTGTAGGTCTCATAGCTATAGTTCTTTGCCCCGTGCTGGGATTTTCTGCATATATTGGCCCACTGGTAGTGTTACCCCCCTCTGCATAAAAATACACTGCCCGGTTTGTAGCGGTTGTTCCGGCACCTGTAAATGTTAGTGCACTTTTACCAAAAGCATTATAACCAATTTTGCCGGCATTTGCTTCTTTACCGGCAACACCTGCACCAAATTCCATTAAGTTTAAACCAACTACCTGTGATGTTCCATCTGCTGTTATACTAAAACGTGGAGTTGCCTGTGTGCCAAGATGCAATTTTCCAGTAGCGTTGCTGGCTCCTGTACTAAAATCAACATCTTCGGCTGCGCCGGAATATGAACCCCAATAGCCACGGTACAAATCGTTTTCATAAATACCTACAAACATTTGATTGCCCCCATTAAAATTGGCTAAATTAAAATTAGCGCTGGACTTTACATCCAATTTACTTGTAGGCGATAAATCTCCAATGCCCACCCTGCCAAGCGAATCTAAAACCATATTAGCTACGCCAGCCCTTGTCCTGAAATCGAACCCTTTTGGTACAAAAGCACTGTTAAAAGAAATAGCACCGGCAAAATTGTTGCTGTTTAAACCAAAATGTATTGAACTGGTATTGGCATTGGGGCTTAGCAAACTTAAAGCCACATCGCCACTGTTTTCAATTGTAGCGGCAGCGGTTCCAAAGGGCAATACTCCGCCTGCGCCGCTACCCCTTCTTACATGGAAAAGCGAACTGGGGGTTGTTGTACCAACACCTACAGAACCAGAATTATTTTTATAAATACTGCTGCCATTCCTGGTCCAGGTATTATCAACATCATCTGTTAATGCCACTGCCTTCCAGGCTCCTGCTTCATAATAAAACAACTGACCCCTTTCAGAATTATACACCAGCAGGCCCTGCGCAGGCGAAGTAATACCAGTCATTTGTGTGGTGTTCAACCTGGGGATAAGCACGCCTTTTGTAGTAGATTGTATTTCCAGCTGTGCACTCAGATCTGGCGTAAATGCTGTAGTTCCTATACCAACACTTTGTGCTGTACCGGTTAAACAAATAATAATTAACAGCGGCAGTAAGGTGGCTTTTTTCATTGTGGTGCAGTTTGTTTTTTATAAAATTACATTTTAAGGGGTCTAAATACAATACCCCATTCAGGTAATTTTTTCTCACTTATTCAACGGTTGATTTGAATTATCGAACGGTTAATCAGAAACTGTTTATTAACCAATCTTGCTTTTTGTTACCTTTGCCCCTCTTAAATTTTTTGATTATTAATGGCATTTAAAATGCCTTCTCCTTTTATGATTTATAATTTTAACGCAGGCCCGTCTATTTTACCAAAAACAGTTTTTGAAGAAGCTTCTCAGGCAATATTAGATTATAATAATACCGGTTTATCCATTTTAGAATTAGGACACAGAACGCCTGCATTTCAGGCAGTGATGGATGAGGCAAGGGCTTTGCTTGCAGCATTAATGCAGTTAGATAACGACCATGAAGTATTGTTTTTGCATGGTGGTGCCAGCACACAATTTATGCAGGTGCCTATGAATTTGCTGGATGATAAAGAAACCGCAGCATATTCCGATACCGGCGTATGGAGCAGCAAAGCCATTAAAGAAGCCAAACTTTTTGGTAAGGCAGAAATTGTTTGCAGCGGCAAAGAAAATAATTATTCCAGCATACCAAAAGATTTTGCAGTACCCAACGATGCAAAATATTTTCATATTACCACCAACAATACCATTTACGGCAGCCAGTGGCAAAAAATACCCAACACCAGTAATGTTTTAGTAGCCGATATGAGCAGCGATATTTTAAGCCGCACAATGGATTTTAACAGCTTTGGATTAATTTATGCAGGTGCACAAAAAAATATTGGTGCAGCGGGTGTAAATGTGGTGGTGGTAAATAAAAATATTTTAGGTAAAGTAAAACGTACTATTCCTACCATAATGGATTACCGCAACCATATTAAAGAAGGTAGTATGTTAAACACGCCGCCGGTTTTTGCAGTGTATGTTTGCATGCTTACTTTACGCTGGTTAAAAGCACAGGGTGGCGTGGCCGCAATTGAAAAAATTAACGATGCAAAAGCCGCCATGCTGTACAACGAAATTGATAACAACCCATTATTCAGAGGTACTATTGCGACCGATGACAGAAGTAAAATGAATGTTTGTTTTGTGATGAACAACCCTGCATTAGAAGATTCATTTTTAAGCTTTGCAAAACAAAATGGCATTGTTGGTATTAAAGGCCATCGTTTATCCGGTGGCTTCAGGGCATCTTTATATAATGCATTACCATTAAGCAGTGTGGAAGTTTTGGTGCAGATAATGAAAGAATTTACAGCAAAAAATGGATAATATTTATTAATGAAAAAAATTATTTGTTTGCTTTTTGCTGTTGCCTTTTTTAAAAATATATTTTGCCAGGATGTAGTTATTAATGGCAGCAATAAATACCGTTTACTTAGCTGGGATGATTTTAGCGGCAAGCCTGATAAAAATTCTCCGTACCAGGCTAATACTTACTGGGGATTAAATTACAGTTTTAAAGGAGTTGATTTTATTGGTGATACTATAAAACTTAAAGGATTTTCGGCAACGCTTATGTTTAATGAAAATAAGTCGTGGGTAAAAAAAGGAACGCAAACCGCCAGTTTATTAAAACATGAACAGGGCCATTTTGATATAGGCTTAATTTGCCAAAAAGAATTTATTAACGCCATTAACAATGCCGTTTTTTTTAAAGCTGGTTTAAACGAAAAGGTACAATCAATTTTTACCGGCATCATGAAAAAATATCATGCAATGCAGGTAAAATATGATGAGGAAACCGACCACAGCAAAAACCGGCAAAACCAGGAGAAATGGAATGACAGCATTGCTAAAACATTGCAGCAAAACTAACAAACCGCATTTTAAACCCATCAATAATAAATACACTAATTTTACTCTTCCCTAACAGTTAATAATAATGATAACAATAGCGCCATTTAAAGCATTGAGGCCCGAAGCACAATTTGCAAAGCAGGTAGCAAGCCGGCCTTACGATGTATTAAACAGCAAAGAAGCAAAGATAGAAGCTCAGGGTAACCCTGCCAGTTTCTTACACATCACCAAAAGCGAAATTGATTTGCCCGAAGATGTGGATATTCATGCTCAAAAAGTTTATGATACAGCAAAGCAAAATTTAGATGCCTTTACAAGCCGCAATATTTTGTTCAGAGAAAGTAAACCCTGTTATTATATCTATCAACTTATAATGAATGGTAAAAGCCAAACAGGTTTGGTTTGTGGCAGCAGTGTAGATGATTATGAAAATGATCTAATAAAAAAACACGAATTTACCCGGCCCGAAAAAGAACAGGACAGAATTAATCATATTAAAACTACCGGCGCACAAACGGGCAATGTTTTTTTAGCGTATAAAAATGTTGATGTAATTGATACATTAATAAGCGACTGGAAAAATGACCGCAGCCCCGTGTATGATTTTATTGCAGATGATAATATACAACACAGCATCTGGACGATTAATGATGCTAACACTATTACCCGTGTTACCGAATTATTTAAAGCCCAAGTACCGGTAAGTTATATTGCCGACGGGCATCACCGTGCTGCTTCGGCGGCCAAAGTGCGAAAAGCTTTAGGCCATACCGCAATGGAAGGTGCCGATTATTTTTTAACTACTTTGTTTCCCTCCAACCAACTGCACATTATGGATTATAACCGTGTGGTAAAAGATTTAAATGGTTTAACAGAAGAAGAATTTTTACAAAAAATAAAAGTAATTTTCTCTGCAGAAAAAATAAATGAAGCACTGGCACCTGCACAACTGCATGAGTTTGGTATGTACTTAGATAATCAATGGTATAAATTAACGGCGAAAGAAAATACTTACACCCAAGATCCTATTGGTATTTTAGATATCAGCATATTGAGCAATAATATACTCGACCCCATTTTAAATATTAAAGACCAGCGTACCGATAAACGAATTGATTTTGTTGGCGGCATACGTGGGTTAAGTGAACTGGAAAAAAGGGTAAACAGCGGCGAAATGGCTGTGGCATTCAGTTTGCACCCGGTAACTATTCAGCAATTGTTTGATATTGCAGACAGTGGTAATGTAATGCCGCCCAAAAGCACCTGGTTTGAACCTAAATTAAGAGATGGGTTGCTTACACATTTAATTGATGGTGCAGAAGCCTGATTTATTCATTAACTTTTTGTGTATTTATTTTAGCCATAACTTTAATAAATGATGAAGAACCTTTTTCTTTCTGTTGTTATTTTATTTACAGCATTAACAGCAGCTGCACAGGATGCTGCACAGCTGCATCAGACTGCAAGGGAGTTTATGCGCCAGGGAGACTATGCCAATGCCATTTTAGTTTTAAACAGGGCTGTAAAGCTGGATGAAAAAAATATTGAAATTGCAAAAGACCTCGGCCTCAATTATTATTTTGCCAAAGAGTATAATAAAGCGCTGGAAATTTACAAACCTATTTTAGAGAGGCCCGACGCTGATGACCAGTGTTTTCAAATTGCCGGTGATATTTACCTGGCATTAGATAATCCTAAAGAATGTGAAAAAGTTTATCGCAGGGGATTAAAGCAATTTCCTAACAGCGGCGCTTTATATAATGAATTAGGAAAATTACTGTGGGCACAAAAAGATTACAGTGCCATTAAACAATGGGAAAAAGGAATTGAAACCGACCCCGGCTTTTCAAAAAATTATTATAACGCCTGTAAACATTATTATTTTACTACTGATAAAACCTGGGGCATTTTGTATGGCGAAATATTTTTAAACATCGAGCCATCAAGCCCTGCTGCTCCCGAAATAAAAAATATTTTATTAGAGAGTTATAAAAAATTATTTGCAGATGCTGATCTTGAGAAAAATAATACCGAAAAAAATAGTTTTGTGCAGGCCTTTTTACAAACTATGAATAAGCAGAGTGCCCTGGCATCAAGCGGTATTAATACTGCATCGCTTACCATGATAAGAACCCGTTTTATATTAGACTGGTTTAACGATTTTGGCAATAAATTCCCTTTTAAACTTTTTGAATTGCAACGCCAGCTTTTGCAGGAAGGTATGTTTGAAGCTTACAACCAGTGGATATTTACCGCAGCACAAAATTTACCGGCCTATCAAAACTGGATCACTATTAATGCCGCAGAATACAACGAACTCAACCGTTTTCAAAAAGGAAGGATATTTAAAATCCCCGCCGGGCAGTTCTATCATAAAACACCACAGTGATTTTAATATTTTTTTTCATTATCTTGTTTCAAAATATTTTTTTATGGAAGAACAAAAAGATGAAAAACTCTGGAAGCTTGCCAAACAAAGAGCCGGTTTTCAGGACAGTCTTATAAGTTTTGTAGTTATTTCTGTTATTTGCTGGGCAGTGTGGTTTTTTACCCAGGGCCGCCATGGATTTAACAGGGGAACACCCTGGCCACTTTGGGTAATGTTTGGTTTAGGTATTGCTTTAGTTTTAAAATTTATTAAAGCGTACAAAACCGATAACGATACTATGGCAGAAAGAGAATATGAAAAATTGAAAAATCAGGGTAAATAAAATTTACTGCCTTAATATTTTTATTACAATACTTCAATAAAATTTCTTCAGGAATTTTAAGTTTAAACGATTGCTTATGAACGATAACTCCAGGATATTTGATTCCATTTCTTATCAGTTGAACAGGTTTCCCAAAAATGACATGTTTGCCGCTAAACAAAATGGCGCATGGAAAACTTACAGTACCGGCGAAGTACAAAATTTAGTAAACAAATTAAGCGCCGGGCTTTTGCAATTGGGTGTAAGCGGCAACGATATGACGATAGAAAACCAGGATAAAATTGCACTGGTTTCAAAAAACAGGCCCGAGTGGTTAATGCTTGATATGGCCTGCCAGCAAATTGGCGCTGCTCTTTGCCCAATTTACCCTACCACAAATATTAACGAGCTGGAGTTTATTTTTAACGATGCTTCCGTTAAATATGTTTTCATTAGTGGCCAGGATATTTTAGATAAAGTAAATAATATCCGTAACCGTGTACCCACGCTTAAAAATATTTTCAGTTTTGATGAATTGCCCGGTGTTGATTACTGGACAAAAATTACCGACGTAGTAACTGCCGAAAATTTAGTAAAATTAGAAGATGTAAAAGCAGGTATTTTACCAGAGCATTGCGCTACTATCATTTACACTTCGGGCACTACAGGCACACCCAAAGGTGTAATGCTGAGCCATAAAAATATTGTAACCAATGTTATTCATGCAAAAAATACTTTCCCTTTTGAAGATAACCCTGGAGCAAAAGCATTAAGTTTTTTACCGCTCAATCATATTTTTGAGCGGATGGTTTCTTATATATACATCACCAGCGGTATATCTATTTATTATGCCGAAAGTTTAGAAACCATTGCTGAAAATTTAAGAGAAGTAAAACCTAATTTATTCACCACTGTGCCAAGGCTGCTGGAAAAAGTGTATGAAAAAATTATGGAGAAAGGTGCTGCATTAACCGGTGTAAAAAGAAAATTGTTCGACTGGGCAGTTGACTTAGGCAGTAAATATGATAATTTAAAAAGTGGCGGCGCATGGTATAATATGCAATTAGCCATGGCCAATAAAATTATTTTTAGTAAATGGAGAGAAGCCCTAGGCGGCAATATTGAATGTATTATTACAGGTGGTGCTGCATGCCAGGTAAGGTTGTTAAGGGTTTTTAATGCGGCTCAAATCCCTATTTACGAAGGTTATGGCCCTACAGAAAACAGCCCGGTAATAAGTGTAAACTGCCGCAGAAAAGGCGGAACAAAATTTGGCACTGTGGGTTTAGTAATAGAAGGGCAGGAAGTAAAATTAGAAGCTGATGGGGAAATTTGCGTAAAGGGGCCAAGCGTAATGATGGGTTATTATAAACGCCCCGATTTAACTTCCGAAACCATAATTGATGGCTGGCTGCATACGGGTGATATTGGTGTTTTTGAAGACGGCAAATATCTTAAAATAACCGACCGCAAAAAAGAATTGTTTAAAACAAGCGGCGGTAAATATGTTGCGCCGCAACCGATAGAAAATAAAATGAAAGAAAGCCCTTTTGTAGAGCAGATGATGATTGTGGGTGCCGAACAAAAATTTGTAGGTGCTTTAATTGTACCCTCTGTACCTAATTTAAAAGAATGGATGCAGCACAAGGGTATAAAGTTTACTACCATTGAAGATGCAGTGCATAATCCTAAAGTATTGGACCTGTACCGTGAACTTATCGACTCCTTTAATAAATTTTTTAACCATGTAGAACAGGTTAAAAAATTTGAACTGCTGCCCCACGAATGGACCATTGACAGCGGTGAACTGACCCCTACTTTAAAACTGAAACGAAAGGTGATAATGGAAAAATATAAAGATGCGTTTGAGCGAATTTATAATTAACCCGGCGTAATAATCAGCAATGCATATGCCCCGCTAATTAATCACAACCGGAATTAATTAAACTGCCTGAAAGGTTTTTCCTGGATTTGAATTTGAAAAAGATGATTTTTCAAGGTTTATATTTTTTATAATTTCGATTCTGATTAAATTACTTTTATGCGGTATATCGTCATAAATGCACAAGCTTTTTCAGTTAAATCAGGGGTATTTTAATTTGCAGTACGCAACCTTTTCCTTTAGAACTTTTCAGAACAGCCTTTCCATTAAAAGATTCCACCCTGTTTATTATGTTGGAAATTCCAATACCCTCTCTCTTTTTACAAACATCAAATCCATTGCCATCATCTGTTACAGCGATATTAATAATGTGGTTATCTACTTCTATTAAAATTTCAATATTGCCTGCTTCAGCATGTTTTATAATATTGTTTGTCTGTTCCTGTATAATACGGTAAATATTTAATTTTAAATCATCATCTCTAAAATTATTTATTACATTATACGTAAAAAGAGTTTTTATAACTGTCGTTTTATCCAGGGCTTCAAGAAGTGACTGAACTAATTCTTTTAAATCTATATTTTGTATTGGGGTAACAACTTTACTTGTTAATAACCTGATTTCCTTCATAGTATCCTCGATCAACCTTATTGGGTATTGGACCAGCTCTTTCAATTCTTTATTATTATTACCAGCTGCAGAAAGGTATAATTTTGTACCAGCCAGCATCTGGTTAATATTATCATGCAGTTCCTCGCCAATATGCCTTCTCTCTTTCTCTTCAGCTTTTATAATTGCCCTGGTAATTTTTTTCTGTTCCTGTATTTTCTGATCCATTAACTCCTGCTTCATTTGCTCTAAATCTTTCTCTGCTTTTTTGCGTTCTGTAATATCCCGGGCAAAAGCTATCGCTTTTCCATCTGCAAGTATTTTTACGGTTACTTCTGTTTCTATAAGCGTCCCGTCTTTTCTTTTTAAATATCTGTAAAGGGTTTTAGTATGCCCTGCAAGTATTGCTGTATAATTTGCCTGGTTAACAATAATATCACCTACAAGAATGTCATTGAGTTTCAGTGTGGCATATTCTTGCTGTGAATAACCCAATAAAGTATAACAGCTTTTATTAAACTCATGAATAGTTCCATCAAATGAATAAATAAGTATAGCATCGCTTGCCTGCTCAATTAATGTTTTATATTTTTCTTCGCCCTGTTTTTGTATATCTTCTTTTTGTGTAACCTCCTTTAGTATGTTAACCGCCCCGGTTAACTGCCCCTCTGCATTAAACAAAGGAGTGGTGTAAGGATTAACATGCCTGACGCTTCCATCGGGCCGCTGTATTACTATTTCAGTTCCGTAAACAGTCCTGCTTTCTTTTACGGCAATAGCCATCGGGTATTTATCAAATGGCAAATGGGCCCCCTTTGCATTAAATATTTTCCATGAGCCACACCATAAATCCTTACCTTCAACAGGCACCCTGCCCCATAAATTAACTGCTGCTTTATTATATAATTTAATAACCCCGGTCTCATCACAGGTATATATTGCTTCGGGTAAATTTTGAATTAGATCTCTGTAGTGCTTTTCGTTTTCCATCAGTTTATTCTCATTTTTTATACGCAGTAATATTATTAATTACGGAAGGTAGTTTTTCAAAATCGTGGTATTTATCAAAAAAGAATGCCGCACCAAGTAATTTGTATTTTTTCTCTGTATAATAATCAATACTGTAAGTTAACATGATAACAGTTGTTTTTATACCGGTTGTATTGATCTCATTCAATAAATTCACCACCATATTACCTGGCAAACTGCTATCCAGCAATACCACATCAATCTTAATTTTCTTTAAAAACCTTAGGGCATCTTTATAAGAAACAGCACCATACACGGCTGTAGCTTTTGTTGCTTCTGAAAGTATATGCTGTAACCTTTCAATTATCAGTACAGAGCTATCAACAACCAGAACAACCATTTTTATTGTTTTATTTCTTACTGCAAAGAACCTGCAATGCCAAATAATATTAAATAGCAGCAGCAACCTTATTTTAGTAGAAGTAGCAGAGAACGCTCTGTAGTAGTTATACTATACGTGATGGCAAAGGATAAAGTTGTATAAGTATTTTATAAAGTTATATCAGAAATAATGTGGTGGGCAATGGCATACCGGGTAAGCTGGGGATTGGTAGATAAGTTGAGCTTTTCCATAATACGGGCACGATGTGTACTGACGGTTGTTACAGCTAATGAAAGCTCTCTTGCAATTTGGGATACCGTTTTTCCCAGAGCCAATAATTTAAAAATTTCAAATTCTCTGTTGCTCAGTAATTCATGTGGGTTTTTCCCAGTATCCGGCCCGGATAATAATTTTTCTGCAATATCCGGTGTAATATATTTTTTCCCTAAAGTAATACGTTGAATTGCAGTTATTAATTCGTCGGGGGCAGAATTTTTATTAAGATAGCCAGAAGCACCGGCCTTAAGCACCCTCAGTGCATATAATTCATTTGTATAAATACTAAGGATTAAAACTGGCAAACCAGGTTTTATCAACTTAATTTGTTCTAATGCTTCCACGCCGTTGCGGCCTGGCATATCAAGGTCTGATATTACCAGATCCCAATCCTGTAACATAACTTCTTTAATGAGTGATTCGCCATCGCTTACTTCTTTTATTGCTGCATCCGGATATTCATCTTTCAATATCTGCATAAGCCCCAAACGTATAAAGCTATGGTCATCGGCTAAAATAATTCGCTTAATTTTCATATACATGCAAGTTTAATTTTTTAAACTTCAAAAAGGAATATGGATAATAATTTTTGTTCCTTTTCCGGGTACAGCAACTATATTAAATTTTCCATTGAGCGAAAGTACCCTTTCCCTCATACCTAAAATACCGAACGATTTTTTGGTTTTTACAGCCTCCGCATCAAAACTTTTTCCGTCATCTTCAATAGCAACTGTAATAGTATTATCAGCAATGGAGAATAAACTAACTACTTTTTTTGCATTTGCATACTTGGTAATATTAGTTAACGCCTCCTGATACACCCTGAAAATACAAGTGGCAATTTCTTCTGTTATTTTTATTGCTGTTTCATTTGTAGTAAACTCGGCAGGAATACCTGTGCTGAGAGTAAACTGCCTGTTCAACCATTCCAATGCTTCTAATAATCCATTGTTATCTAAAATATCCGGCCTCAGTTCGCTCAAAATTCTTCGTATAGATTGGTTGCTGCCATCTAAAAGTGTTATTACATTTTTTAATTTGGTTTTAATATCTGAGTTTCCATGCGGCATTTTTTTATTAACCCATGCAACATCCATTTTTATGGCAGTAAGTTGCTGCCCCAATTCATCATGAATTTCACGGCCAATTCTTTTACGCTCCTCTTCACGTATCTTTTGAAGATGGGTTGTAAGCTGCCGCAATTTTTCAGAAGTTTGTTTAATCTCCTCTTGTGCTTTCACCCTTTCCGAAAAATCAATACCCACTCCCATAAGACAGGGTTTATCTTCATAAGCTATAGCTATCCCTGTAAAATAAAATGGGATTTTTTGTTTTGTTTTAAGCAGAAAATCAGCCAGCACATTATCGGCTCCTGAAATAAAGACATTGTTGATTTTTTGACTGACTAATTCCTTTTCGCTACCATCAAAAAAATCTAATGGGTGCATTTTGCTTATTTCTTCATTATTATAACCCGAAACTGTTTCAAAATTTTTATTCCATCTTAAAAATTTACCTTCTTCGTTATACAAATAAAAAATGCCCGGCAAACTGTTGATAATAGAATCGGAAAGGTTTTTTTCTTTAATGACTTCGTTTTGGGTTTTTATGCGTTCGGAAATATCCCTTAAAAAAGTAAGCAGCCTGCCATCAGAAAGCAGCTTTGCCGTAATCTCTACATTCAATACTAAACCATCTTTCCTTTTCATTACTCTTTCCGTAATTACTGTTTTGCCCTGTTTCAGTTCATCAAAATGAAAAGGTTCTCTTTGAATATCTTCAATTATTGCAAAGTCGTAAATAGACATCTGCAATAATTCCTCTGCTGAACATTGCGATAATTTACAGGCACTCGTGTTTACTGTAATAAAACGGCCTGCAGCATTGGCTATAAAAATGGCATCGGATGCCTGCTCAACCAGTGTGCGATATTTTTCTTCGCTATCTTTTACTGACTGCTCTGCTTTTTTACGTTCGCTGATATCTTCATAGTATAATGTCAACCCATCCTTTGAAGGATAAACTTTCATATTTACCCAAATATTGTAAGGTGCATAGTAGCTTTCAAATTCCACTGCAACCTGTGTTTGCATTGCCTCCTTAAATTTTTCCCCAAATAAAGATGCCCCAAGTTCGGGATGTACATCCCATATTAATTTACCCATGGTTTCATCTTTGCTCATAGGATGTGTAGTGAGTGCTGCATCATTCAGGAAAGTGTACCGCCATTCGCTGTCAACTGATATTACGCTGTCGGTTATACGGTTAAGGGCTGTATCCATTTCTTTATAAATCTTTGTTACTTCCTGTTCTGCTTTTTTGCGTTCAGTAATATCAGTCATTATTCCATCCCATATCACTCTTCCATCAACCAGCTTACGGGGTATGGAGCGGATATGCAACCAACCTTGCTCTCCCAATAAATTATTGTACCTTACTTCCGCATTAAATACCGACATATTCCCGAAAGAAACTTCTTCTGCCGCAGCAATTACCCCTCTATCTTCTTCCCGAATAATACCATGCAATAATGCATGATTTTCAATTACTTCTTCGGGAGTTTTTCCGGCGAATTGTGCTACACTTTTACTTACATACGTGAAGTTCATTTCCCCATCTGTTTCACGAAGTACCTGATACATCATGGTACCAGGTAAATTGTTGCTGAGTGTTTGCAGCTGGGTGGATTTTTCTTTTATTCCTTCTTCGGCTTTTTTACGTTCGCTGATATCAATACCTGTTCCAAGTATGGCTGGTTTTTCCTGGTACTCTATACCCACACCGGTAAAATAAAAAGGGATTTTTTGTCCGTATTTTGTAAGCAGCCGCACTTCAACGTCAGCAAAACCCTCCCTGTAAGTTTTAAAAATTGCCTGCCGGAATGCTGAATGATCTTCTTGATCAAATAAATCACCCGGCACAATTTTTTCTAACTCTTTGCTGGTATATCCTGAAATATTTTCTAAAGCTTTATTCCATCGCAGCAACCTTGGTGTTTGATCGGAAAGATAAAATATACCGGGCAGGCTGTTGATGATCTTATCAGATAATTCTTTTTCTTTTTTAATTTCTTCTTCCGCTTTTTTGCGTTCGGTAATATCGTTTGTAATACCAAATATTTGTTTGGGTGTGCCATCGGGCTTTCGCAAAAAAATCGACTCTTTGCAATTCAGCCAGTGCCAATCCCCTTTTTTATCCCTCATCCTGTATTCATGTATAATGCTCTCTTTATCTATGGCAGTTGCATATTTTGGATAAGTGTTAGCAAGATAGTAATCAAAATCTTCAGGGTGCATCAACATGGGTATCACCTTGTCACCCATTTGTTTGATATCATCATCAGTATATCCAAGATTTATTTGTATCCCATCATTTACATAAATATTTTTTCTTTCCTCAATATCGTAGATGTAAATAATATCCGGCGATGCATTTATGATACTTTCAATAAAATTATTTTTTTCTTTTAGTCTTTCTGCTGCTTTCTTCTTTTCTGTTATATCCCTGAAAAAAATAGATAAACCATCAGGCGATGGATAAATATGATTTTCGAACCAAAGATCATAGGGTGCATAATATTCTTCCAGGTAAATGTATTGCTGTTCTGCCATTGCCTTGTAATAGGCTTTATAAAAAGGCTGGTCAATGCCTTCGGGAAATTCGGTCCAGATATGTTTACCAATAATATCCGCAGGGTTACGGCCAAAAATTTCGCCGGCTTTTCTATTCATGTATGTATAACACCAGTTTTCATCCAGGCCCACAAAAGCATCGGTTATCCGTTCCAATGTTTCTTCAGGTATATTCTTTAATTTTTTAGGTTCATTGCCTGTATTACCGAACTTCATAAAAAATTATTTGCTTAAAAAAAATAGTGGTGTTGGTAGTAAACAGGTTCGTAAAAATAAAACACAGTGCCTCCCTTGTGTAAGTTAATAAAAAAAATAATATGAAATATGATTAATAGATAAAGCTGGATTGAATTTGGTTGAAATTGTATGTTTTCTAAATCTTCTTTGTAATTACAACCCTGATGACAAACATAGTAGGTAGGACAGTGAATTTACCTAATAATTTAAAAGGCAAATATGAAAATTGGAAAAAACTACAAAAATTGTGGTCCCGGCAAGAATCGAACTTGCATCTAAAGTTTAGGAAACTTCTATTCTATCCATTGAACTACGGGACCAGTTTTTTTGCCCTCTAAAGTTTAGTCCCGAACGTTCGGGATATGCTATCCATTGAACTACGGGACCAAAAATTAGGATGGCAAAAGTAATTATTTATACCTTCCACTTTATAAAATCAACCATTAATTTAATTACATTTATGCTTTAACAGCTTAAATATGAAAAAAATTAAAGCAATTGGTACACTGTATGTGTTGTGTTTACTGCAATTTTCTTCCTTTGCACAAATAAAAGCCCGGCTTAACCATACTGCTATTTATGTGGTAGATCTAAAAAAATCAGGCGATTTTTATATAAATATTGTTGGGTTAGATACTATTGCAGAGCCTTTTAAAGATGGCAAACACATTTGGTTGCAAATTGCGCCACATATTCAAATGCATATAATACAGGGCGCTGCCGAAGCAAAAACGTATTATAAAAATCAGCACAGTTGCTTTAGTGTGCCATCGGTAGAAGCGTTTACAAAAATGCTGACAACCAAAAATATTTTGTTTGAAGACAGGGAGGGCAAGCAAAATGCCATCACTACAAGAGTGGATGGGGTAAAACAAATCTGGCTGCAGGATCCCGACGGTTATTGGGTGGAAATTAACGATGCTAAAGACTAATGGTCTTTTTTAAACACATGCCTTATCTTTGCCCTCCAAAATTTTATAGCACATGAAGTGGTTGAATGTAATAATTAAGTACCGGTTGTGGATGGGCATTGTAATTTTAGCCCTGGCCATTTTCACCAATATCCAGGCAGGTTTTTGGCCATCATTTATTTTATATTTAATTGGAGTGGTATTAATAGTGGGCCATTTTATTATTGGTCCGTTGCGCCTGTTGCAGGAGCCAATGGAAAATGGCGATATGGAAAAAGCTAAAAAAGTGCTGGATACTATTTGGTTTCCGCAGTTGTTGATAAAGCCGGTGCGTTCTCAATATTATGCGGTTAAAAGTAATTTGGCCATGGTGGGGCAAGATTATGATGGCGCAGAAACACTGATGAAAAAAAGCCTTTCTCTTGGCGGTACCATGACCAAGCAAACCGAGGGTCCCAACAAATTACAACTGGCTATGCTGTGCATTCAAAAAGGCGATATGAAGCAGGGCGAAAGTTATATCCGCCAAGCCATACGTGCCGGTTTGCCAGATAATGAAAATAATGCCGCCGCTTATTTACAATTATGTTCTATTATGATGAACAAAAGAGAATTCCGGGCAGCAAAAGATTTTTTTAGAAAAGCAAAAAGTTTTAAACCCACCACACCACAAATTGTTGATCAGATAAAACAAATTGAAAAATATATTGGACGCATGCCGGGATAGTATCGTATAAATCTATTTTAAAAAGGCTGATAAGGAAAACTTGTCAGCCTTTTTTATTTGTGGTTAGTTTCAAATAATTAACTTGTGTTACAAATAAGTTTGAGTATGAAAAATAAATTGCTGTTCAGTCTGCTGATCTTTATAAATACCATTGCAGCTGCACAAAACACTGCTGTTAATCTGCAAAATATACTCGTGCCAAAACCGGTTTCATTAATTGCCGGAGATGGAAGTTTTATTCTACCCAATAATTTGTCCATCATCTTTACAAAAAATGAAGAACTAAAAAAGATAGCGGGTTCATTAGCAAAACAGCTTACTACCGCCGGTAATGCTGTTGCTGTAACAGAAGGTAATACCGCCGTAGCGAATTCATTTTTTTTAAACCTCTCGGCTGATAAATCAATTTCGGCAGAGGGCTACCGTTTACAGGTAGCCGCCAATGGTGTTACTATTTCGGCCTCAGCACCTGCAGGTATTTTTTATGGGGTGCAAACTTTATTACAATTATTACCGGCACAAATGGAAAGCAATCAAAATAATAAATTGTCAGATGCATGGGCAATTCCTTTTGTTACGATCGAGGACGCA
The DNA here is from genome assembly GCF_031391665.1 of Ferruginibacter sp. Taxonomy (GTDB): domain Bacteria; phylum Bacteroidota; class Bacteroidia; order Chitinophagales; family Chitinophagaceae; genus Ferruginibacter. The sequence continues at coordinate 1,203 of NZ_JANMUN010000058.1, read as the reverse complement.
CCACGTTTTGGATGGAGAGGTTTAATGCTGGATGTATCACGACATTTTTTTACAGTAGCGCAAGTGAAGGATTATATTGATCAGATGGCGAAGTATAAATTTAATGTGTTACACCTGCATTTAACTGATGACCAGGGCTGGCGCATACAAATAAAAACTTTGCCCAAACTAACCGAAGTAGGCGCCTGGAGAGTTGATAAAACAGGAACCTTCGGCAGATTTTCTAAACCAGAGCCAAACGAACCTAAAACATACGGTGGATTTTATACGCATGAAGACATTAAAGAATTGGTGCAATACGCCAAAGAAAAATTTATAAATATTTTGCCCGAAATTGATATACCCGGGCATAGTTTAGCGGCTATTGCAGCCTACCCGGATTTAACCTGCACACCCGGAACATACAGCGTAAACTCCGGCGAACAGTTTATGATTTGGCCCGGCGGCGGACAACATTTTTATGGTACTCTCGATAATACACTTTGCCCCGCCAACGAAAAAGTATTTGATTTTATTGATAAAGTTTTTACCGAAGTGGCGCAATTGTTTCCTTTTGCATACATACACATGGGTGGCGATGAAACAGCCCGTAATTTTTGGGAGAAAAGTACCCAGATAAAAGCATTGATGAAAAAAGAAAATTTAAAAAATCTTGATGAAGTGCAAAGTTATTTTGTAAAACGTGTTGAAAAAATAATTGCATCAAAAGGAAAAAAAATGATTGGCTGGGACGAAATTTTACAAGGAGGTTTAGCGCCTAATGCTGCCGTTATGAGCTGGCGTGGTATGAAGGGTGGAATTGAAGCTGCTAAAATGGGACATGAGGTTGTAATGAGCCCTACCGATTTTGCTTACATTGATTATATGCAGGGTGATGGTGTAATTGAACCTCCTGTGTATTCAACCTTACGATTAAAAAAAGCTTACCAGTTTGAGCCGGTACCCGAAGGCACCAATGCAAAATTAATTAAAGGCGGCCAGGCCAATTTATGGACGGAGCAGGTATATAATGTGCGTCATTTGCAATACATGACATGGCCAAGGGCTTTTGCTATTGCAGAAGTTTTGTGGAGCCCAAAAGAAAACAGGAACTGGAATAATTTTGTTAGCCGTGTAGAAAATCAAATGGAAAGATTTGATGTGGCTGCTATAAAATATGCACCCAGTATGTATGATGCCATTTTTGATGTACGTAAAAAAGAT
>NZ_JANMUN010000046.1:0-15739 GCF_031391665.1 Ferruginibacter sp. | reverse complement strand
AAATAAAACCAACTCACCAATTTGCATACTTAAATCGTAATGTTCTTTTTCGTAACCAAAACTGCCGGCCATACCGCAGCAACCGCTGGGTATAGTTTCAACCGAATAATTTTTTGGTATAGCTAAAATGGCAGTGGTATCACTTAAAGCACTCAATGCTTTTTGCTGGCAATGCCCATGTAATTTTATTTTTTTTGTGGCAGTTGAAAATAATGACGCATCAATTTTACCTGCAGCCAATTCACGGGCAATAAATTCATCAATGTAAAAAACGTTTTTACTCAATGCTTTTGCTTTGCTTAAATTTTCATCTGTAGCCAAATCAATATACTCATCTCTAAAAGTTAAAATAGCCGAAGGCTCAATGCCAATCATTGGTATTTCATCTGTAACAACATCATGTAGCAGTTCAATATTTTTATTAATAATTTCTTTTGCCTTACGCACTAATCCTTTACTTAACCAGGTGCGGCTGCTTTCTAAATGTGTTGGAATAATTACTTCGTAGCCTAATTTCTCTAAAAGTAAAATTGCTTTAATGCCAATTTCGGTATCGTTGTAGTTGGTGAATTCATCGCAAAAAAGAAAAACAAAGCCTCCATCCCCTGAAGGGGAGTTATTCGAACTCTCTGCTTTTTTCTTCTGGTGATTTTTATACCAAGACAGCAAGGTAATTTTGTACATTTCAGGCATGCTGCGGTTTGTAGCAAAGCCGCTCAGTTTTTTTATTGCGCCACCAATTAATTTATTGGTAACGGCAAAATTATATAAGCCTGGAACAAGAGCACCCAATTTTGCAGATGCAGAAAAATTAGCAATCAATTTGCTTCTAAAAGGCACACCATTGGCATCATAATAATGCTGTAAAAATTCTGCTTTTAATTTGGCCACATCTACATTACTCGGGCATTCGCTTTTGCAACCTTTACAACTCAAACACAAATCCATCACTTCATAAATTTCCTTATGATCAAAACGATTGAGTTTATCGCTGTTGGTTAAAAACTCCCGTAAAATATTCGCTCTTGCCCTTGTAGTATCTTTTTCATTTTTGGTTGCCATAAAAGATGGACACATGGTGCCACCACTTAATGCCGTCTTTCTGCAATCGCCACTGCCATTGCATTGCTCGGCATGCTGCAATACATTTTGATTGTTGAAACGAAAATGTGTTTTAAATTCAGGTGTTTGTTGCCCCGGAATATACCGCAGCATAGTATTCATGCCCGGTGTATCTACAATTTTATTAGGGTTAAAAATATTATTGGGGTCCCAGGCTTTTTTTATTTCTTTTAAAAGGGCATAATTTTTTTCGCCTACCATTTGTTTTATAAATTCGCCACGCAATCTCCCGTCGCCATGTTCGCCGCTTAAAGAGCCATCGTATTTTTTTACCAGCGTTGCTATTTCTTCTGCAATTGTGCGGAACAAATTATTGCCTTCTACAGTTTTTAAATTGATGATGGGGCGTAAATGAATTTCGCCGCTGCCTGCATGGGCATAATGCACCGAATACAAATTATGCTTCTTCAATATCTCATTAAAATCACGGATGTATGCCGGCAGATCATTTACATCAACTGCAGTGTCTTCAATTACCGGCACTGCTTTAGCATCGCCGGGTAAATTGCTCAATAATCCTAATCCTGCTTTACGCAGTGTCCATATTTTTTTACTGTCGGCACCAAACAGTAACGGGAAGTGATAGCCCAAATTTGCCGAACGCATATCTGCTTCCACCTGTTGGGCAATCGCAATTATCTCTTCCTTATTTTCTCTGCAAAATTCAATCACTAAAATAGCGCCGGGTTCACCCTGCACAAAAAATCTGTTTTTACTTTGCTCAATATTATCTTTTGTACATTCTAAAATATAATGATCAATTAATTCGCTGGCGCTGGGTTTATATTTTAAAGCAATTAAATTAGCCCTTAAACTTTCATCAATAGAATTAAAGTGTACACAAAGCAAACCTGTTTCTTTTGGTGGCAGGGGAACAACATTCAATTTTATTTCTGTTAGAAAAGCTAATGTGCCTTCGCTGCCTGCAATCAATTTACAAAAATTAAAATCTTCGCCACCTGCTGTAAAAGGAGCCGCTTCAGTTAATATATCTACTGCATAACCGGTGTTTCTTCTCTCTACAGATTTTTTAGGGAACTCTTTTTTTATTTCAACCTGGTTTTCGTAATTGCTGAGTAAACTTCTTACGGTTTTATAAACAGCTGCTTCTAAAGTTTCACCTTCGCATTTATTATGAAACTCATCGATGCTTACACTTTTAAATTCTGCTTCGCTGCCATCACTCAATAATGCTTTTGCCGAAATTAAATGTTCTCTTGTACTTCTATACACAACAGAATTTGATCCGCAGCTGTTATTACCCACCATGCCACCCATCATTGCCCGGTTGGCAGTAGAAGTTTCGGGGCCAAAAAATAAACCGTGTGGTTTTAAAAACATATTCAACTCGTCACGTATTACCCCGGGCTGTACCCTTACCCAATTTTCTGTTGTATTTAATTCAAGGATGGAAGTAAAATGTTTTGACACATCCACCACAATACCATTGCCTACTACCTGCCCGGCTAATGAAGTGCCAGCAGTACGTGGAATAATTGAAGTTTTATTTTGATGAGCAAATGCAATTAATTTTTTTAGGTCTTCTGTGTTTTTTGGAATAGCGACTGCTAACGGCATTTCCCTGTAGGCACTGGCATCTGTTGCGTAAAGCGTACGCATGGTTTTATCAAAAAACAGATCGCCGCTTAATTGATGGCTTAATTGCTTTAAGGCAGTTGTCATTATAAAAGTTAAAAGAGCTGCAAATATAGTTTAAGAAAAAATAAAAAAATGATGCAGGAGCAGGAAACAAAAAATAGAAATGTATCTTTTTAAAATACATTTGTAGTATGAAAAATGAGTACCATCAATATTTTGAAGCGAACAAAGATGGCTGGAATAAAAGAACTGCTGTTCATAAAGAATCTGCTTTTTATAATGTGGATGAATTTAAAAAAGGTCAATCATCTTTAAATAAAATTGAACTGGAGGAAGTAGGTAATGTAAAAGGTAAATCTTTATTGCACCTGCAGTGCCATTTTGGTATGGATACCATGAGTTGGGAAAAAGAAGGTGCAATAGTTACAGGTGTTGATATAAGTGACGAAGCGATTAAACTGGCAAACGAAATAAAGGATGAATTAAAATTGAACGCCACTTTTATTTGTGCCAATGTGTATGATTTATCAGATTCTTCAAAATTCCCCCTTACGGAAGAATTTAAGGAAGCCTTTGATATTATATTTACCAGTTATGGTACCATTGGCTGGCTGCCCGATTTAAAACCCTGGGCAAAAATGATTGCAGAAAAATTAAAACCCGGTGGCTTTTTTTATATTGCCGATTTTCATCCCACATTGTGGATGCTGGACGATGCGATGGAAAAATTAACCTACAGCTATTTTAATGATGCAGTAATTGTTACTGAACAGGAAGGTACTTACACCGACAGAGCAGCACCAATAAAATATACCGAGTATGGCTGGAACCATCCTTTTACAGAAATATTCGAAGCCCTGATTACTGCAGGCCTGCAAATAGAATTTTTACACGAATTTTCTTATTCGCCTTACAACTGTTTTGCAAATACAGAGCAGGGTAAAGATGGTATGTGGAGGTTTAAAGGAATGGGTAATAAATTTCCAATGATGTATTCCATAAAGGCGTTAAAAAAATAAAATGCTTTTTTAATTATAAAAATAACGCTGCATATTTACAGTGCTTAAAATAAAAATAGAATGAAACCTATTAAATTGTTTTTAACAGTCAGCTGTGTTTTTTTATTTGCTGTTTGTTTTTCGCAACAGGTAAAAACTAAAATATCAAAACCTGTTGCTGGGGCAAAAATTGATTATCAAAAAATAAAAGAAGACATCACTAACCTTTACCGGGCCGAAAAATATACAGCCGTAATTACAAAAGCAACACCGTACCTGCTTAAGTTTCCAAAAGATACTGCAATTACTTTTCAAAAAGCCATCAGCCATATTACGTTAAAGCAATATCCGCAAGCGTTTAACTTGCTAAAAAAATTGTATATCAATATCGATACTGCCGCAAAGTATATCGCACTTACCGGTTTTTCTGTTCCGGAAAAAGACATTTTTACATCGGGCATTGCCTGTGCCAACGAAGCCATAAAAATAAATCCCAATGGGCCTTACGGTTATTTTGTAAAAGGAGGTATTTATTCTGATAGCGGCTTTCATGAAAAAGCTTTGCCCCTTATGGAAAAAATGTTTATGTTTTGCCGCAATGATGAAGAGAAAAGAATATTGGGCTATTTTTATCCAAAGGAATTGGCTCTTAATAAGCAATCAACTAAAGCAATAACAGCAGTAAATGATTTGTATGTAAACTATCCAAAAGAAAAAGAAATTATTTATACTTATGCATTCATTTATAATAAGGATGAACAGTACGATAAAGCCATAGAAAAGTATGATGAATTAATTACTTTATTTCCTGAACAATTAGAATTTCAATACGATAGAATTACGGCTTATGATGCCTGGGGCAAAACTGCCGAAGCCTGTACCGAAACTGAATTATTAATTGCAAAAGATAATGGCTACGATTTTTTGAGGTACCGGTATAAATGCCCGGCGTATTTTGCGGTTCCGGCAATTAAGGATATTAAAACTATTACATGGAGCGTAAATTCTTATGGAGGAAATTATAATTTTAAGGTAACCAACCTTACAGGAAATGCGACGGACAGTTTAGTTTTTGACTGGTTAATGACCAGCGGCCCCAATATGAATGGCCATATTACTATTACAAAACAAGCATTGGAAAAAGCCACTGCTCAAAATAATAATTTTGGCCCCGATTTAAAAAATGCCACACTTACCGATAAAACTACGGTTTGGATAAGTAAAGCTGTATTTAATGAACTTACAAAAAAAGGCAGTTGCAAAATTGATGTGGGAGCAGGTGAAGAAATTTTTACTGCAGTAACTGATGTTGCAGGTAAAAGGGATGAAGAATCTTTTGACTTAAAAATACCAATAAATGGCAGTGTAAAATACTTAAACACATTTCATATTAAAAATGCCGCTGGCAGCAGGCAATTATGGATTTTAAATGATATACAAAATCCTATGATTGTAAAAATGGATATCGGCTTTTTGCTTTCGCTAAAAAGTATTGACTAAAAAATATGACAAATACTTTTTTGATATTGAAATAAGAATGGCAAAACAGGCATAAAAATATATCTTCGCAAAAATTTAAATCAATGAGCTTAAAGTACAAACGTGTATTGCTAAAACTTTCCGGCGAAGCGCTGATGGGAAAAAGCAACGATACTTACGAGCCTTTAGATACCAACATTATTGCACAGTACGCAAAAGATGTAAAAGAAATTATTGCAGCCGGTGCCGAAGTGGCCATTGTAATTGGCGGCGGTAATATTTACAGGGGAATGAATGAAGCAGAAACCGGTATTGAAAGGGCACATGGCGATTATATGGGCATGCTGGCAACAGTTATAAATGGTATGGCTTTGCAGGCAGGCTTAGAAAAAGCTGGCGTTTATACCAGGCTGCAGAGTGCTATAAAAATGGAACAGATTGCTGAGCCATATATTCGCCGCAGGGCAATGCGGCATTTGGAAAAAGGGAGAGTAGTAATTTTTGGAGCAGGCACAGGCAACCCTTATTTTACAACCGATACAGCAGGTTCGTTAAGGGCAATTGAAATTAAAGCAGAAGTTATTTTAAAAGGCACAAGGGTGGATGGCATTTATACCGCCGACCCTGAAAAAGATAAAACAGCTACCAAATACGAAACCATTTCTTTTGCCGACTGCATACAAAAAAATTTAAAGGTGATGGATATGACAGCCTTTACACTTTGTATGGAAAATAAATTACCCATCATTGTTTTTGATATGAATAAGCCAGGCAATCTTTTAAAAGTGATTAATGGAGAACAGGTGGGTACATTGGTGAGTTAGGTGAATGATCAATGTTGAATAAAGTTTTTATTCTGAAAAAATTTTATAAGATACTAATCATAAATATAAAAAAAATTGTCCCGGATTTTTCCGGGACAATTTTTTTTATTTGCAGTTTCAATAGAGTTTATAAAGTACTCAAAAATAATTTTATATCGGCTAAAGAAGTTTTTACGGGGCTTAATGAAACTCTTTGGTTGCCGGTGGTAACATTAGTACCAGTTGTTATCGTTTCTTTTCCTAAAAAATAATCGTTGCCCTGTTTTGATATCGCAACAACCGTTGCCACTTTACCATTAGGAACTTTACCGCTGCTGAATCTTTTTGCAAGTACATCAGCATACATGCCTAATACCGAACGAAAATCTCTGAAAACTAAAAACGTTGTTGTATTGGCATTGGTATAATTAGCCGGAAGGTGTGCACTAACTGTTGAACGGGTAATGCCGGCAGTATCATAAAAATAATCGCAATTTATCCAGCGCAGATGGCTGGTAGCAATTTCATAAGTTTGCGGGCCAATACCGATGGTATCGGATAAAGTGGTGCTGGGTATCCAGTTAAATTGAGCCGGGTTAGATTCATCACCAATAAATAATTTCATTTGCTGATTCGTTGGCGCATCGGCGTAGCGGATATAAATTTTTGCATTAGGTGCCAGTTGCAATTCTTTACCATCTTTTTTTAAGCTTATAAAAATTTCGCCACCACTTACTAATACATTTCCGTTGCTGATGGTGGGTTTATTCATCAGTACCATATCACCTTTCTTTTTTATCAGCAATAATTCTACATATACTTTGCCTGTTATTACCTGCCCTGTGCTGCTTACACAGCAAAGCGGTGGAAATGTAACCTGTACACCATTTGATGCTGCTAATAAAGCCACGTTTGCATTTACTTCAATACTGTCTTTTACAGTTTGTAATAATAAAATATTTTGTAAAGCATAAACAGGTGCAGTAGCTGCAAGAGAATTGCTCCATGTAGTATCAGCTGCGTTAAGTTGCCCGCCATCAGGCACAAAAACATCGGTATTTTTTTTGCAGGCATTTATAAATAATGCTGTGCTGATTAGTAATATGATTGCTATTTTTTTGTTCATTGTTTTTTTATTGTGGTTAGTTCTATTAAGATACTTTGAATTTTATTTGCGCTGCCTGTGTTTAAATCATTTGTCATTGGTCATTTGTCATTTTTTCATTTACGTTTTCAGCATTATTGTTCAACCTAAAATTCTTTTTTAATGATCAATGGCTTAATGACAATGTTTACCTCAAATCAAGCCTTAAGCCCACCCGTAAACCTGCTGTATTATATTTTTGTTTAAAAGTTAAATTTTCTTTACTCATTGGCGAAAGACTGTAACGGAAATAAGGTTCGGCCAGCACATGCAATTTTTCATTAAGCTTATAATAAAAAGATGCGGCGGCCATAAAGCCCATACCAATATTTGTTTTATATTGATAGGGTGAACTTGTTTTTCCGGTGGTGATATTTACGGGCTGGTAAGATGCATCCAGCACTTCGCCTTTTTGCCAGCTGTATATATTTACAATAACACCTGCATTAATGTTAGCATGAAATTTCCCATTGCCCATTTCGTAACCTACCAATAAAGGCACATCAATAGTTTTAAATTTATTGTAGGTTGTTTTATACCTTGTACCGGTGGTAATATAACTTCCTGTAGTATCGCCATTGGCATCAATTATATAAGTTATCTGCACTAAGTTGCCCTGTACAAAAGTAAATTTTTCATTTATCTGGCTGTAGTTTACACCCGTGCGTACACTCATGCCATTGTTAAATACTTTGGTGTAGCGTAAGCCTGCGCTGTATGCCGATGAAAATTTAGTACTCTCTTTTCTTTTTTGTAAATAAGCGGAGTTACCGGTATCACTAATGTTGCGAAAAGCAATATCCGGCCCGGCATAAATTTCAATATAAGTTTTGTTGCCGGCGGCATCTTTTTCTATTGAAGGGCAATCGGGTAAAAATACATTGGGTAATAATCTTTTTTTAAGTGACAATAAATTTTTTTCTGATGCAGCTTTTTGCAAGTTGGCAAATTGTAATCTTTGTAAATAAAAATCCTCCAGCGGTTTATCATTATAGCTTAAGTCAGCATCACTAATATCGTACTCGCTATTTGCAAAAGCGGTTTTATTTTTTTTACTTTTTGAAGTAAAATATTTTTCTGCCGGTTGAGCAAGAGGGGAAGAAATTTTTATTTTAGAAAAAGAAGACGAAGTTGTTACTGTTGCAGTATTGTTTTTTGAATTAATTACTTCATCGTCTGTATTATTATTTTTCGGAGAAATTATATTTTGATCATCCGTATTATTTATTACTTCAGTATTTGATTTTATTTTTTCATTAGCTTCATTTGCAGCAGTTGTGCCGGTAACTGTTTTTTCTTCGGCAGTAATTGCAACACTATCCTGTTGCTTAACAGCAGCTTTTTTCGATAATAAATAAGCACCGCTTGCCCCGGCGATAAGCAAGGCCGTTAGCAGTAAAATATTACGGCCATTAAAAAAAGTAAACCAAAAACCGGCAGGTCTTCTTTTTTTTCTTTCGGCAACTATATTTTCCCAAATGCGTGGATGCACAGATGGCGTATAGTCGCTGAACTGATCTTTTATGTTGTCATCAAACAACCCGTTATTGCTCATACCGCAACTTTTTGTAATTGTAAAATTTGTTTCTGCAACATGCTCCTGGCTTTTACCAACTGGCTCCGGCTTGTACCGGGTTGTATCTTCAGCATTTCCGCTATCTCTTCGTGCTGAAAACCCTCTATCACATATAAATTAAAAATAAGCCTGTAGCCATCGGGTAAATTATTTATTAAATCCAGTATTTCTTTTTGGTTAAGGTGCCCGTATGCTGATGGTTCCATGCTGCTCTCATCCTTATCTTTTATTTCATAACCCACCACTTCTTTTTCGTACCGGCGCAGGCTGTATTTTTTTAATGCAGTATTTACCATTATTCTTCTTATCCATCCTTCAAAACTGCCTTCAAATTTAAACTGGTGCATTTTGTCAAAAATCTTAATAAAAGCATCCTGTAAAATATCTTCGGCATCGGCTGCATTACGGGCATAGCGATTGCAAACCCCAAGCATACGGCTGGCGTACCGGTTAAAAACCTCCTTTTGGCAGGCGGCTTCTTCCCTTATGCATCCTCGTATCAGTTCTTCTTCCGTCAAATTATTTTCAGCTTTAGAGGGCATTTTTTTAAAGATACCCTTACAGTTGATTACGCTGCCCAAAGGCTTTTATTGTACATAAGGTACAAAAAAGGGTTGATTTTTTTGTTTTTGGGCTACAAATCGTATAATTTGAAAATATAATTGAAATACCGCCATGTTAACACCCGAACAAGTACAGCAAATAATAGCTGACAACAACAGCCTGCAGGCAGAGGTAAACGAGCTGAATGAAATTTTAGCTATTAAGGAAGAAGAAATTGTTGAACTGAGAAAAATAGCATCCGAAACTACCGCCTTACGCAGCATGGTAGATATACATTTAGAAGAACTACAGTTTATGCAAAACCGAATTGGAAAACACCAGCAAAAAGCTGCAGGTGCCGAAGAAAGAGAGCTGGAATTGCACCAGGAATTAACCGGGGCTGCAAGAGTGCAACAGCAATACACCGAACTTTTTCAGCAATACACTTATACATCCGCTCAGCTGGAAGATGTACAACAAGAGCTGGCCAAACTTAAAAAACGCAACAATATGCTGCAGCAAATTGCAGTAAAAATTGGCGAAATGGAAAGCAGTATGGAAATGCTTACAGACGAAAGAGATCATTTAAAAAATAAAGTTGCCCTGCTGGAAAAAATGCAAGCCACATAACATAAATTGCTCTCTCTCTAAAAAATACTTGTTTATTTACTGTTTATAAAAAAGGGGTTTAATTATTGCAAAGCTGCAATCCTTTATCTACTTTGTTATTCTAAAACTTAAAACTTATGAATTTTCAAACAATGAACAAGCAACGCAAGTTTATTTTAATTGCAGCCGTGGCTGGAATAATAGGCATGTTTCTTCCATGGGTTAATGTTTTATTCTTTAGCTACAATGGTATGCATGGATGGGGAATTTTGGCTTTTCTGGCATTTATTGGTGCCGGGGCTGTTGCATTATTAGGAGATCAGACAAAAAATCTTGACAAAACGTTTTGGTTTATAACTTTAGCATGCGGAGCCCTTGCTACTGCTATTGTTGTATGGAGTTTACTAAGTGCACTTGGAAATGGCGGAGCTTCTGTATTAAGCTTTGGTATTTATTTGGCAGCATTGGGTGCAGTAGGTACTCTTTTAGCTGCATACTTATACCGTTCACCAAGCGACAGCATCAAAGGTGGTTTTGATAGTTTGAAGCATGATATTGAAGAAAAAACAAAAAATACAAATCACCCGCCTCAATCGTAATCAATTTTATTTTTTAAAAACACCCGGATTAATTTGCCCGGGTGTTTTTTATTTGTCTTAATTAGATGAATTTTGCAAATAAAATTTAACGATGAACATAGCCGATATACGCAAAGATTATAAACTGCAAACACTTTTAGAAACTGATGTTGCTGCAAACCCCATTGAGCAATTTGATAAATGGTGGGATGAAGCCGTGAAAAGTGAAATTGGAGAAGTGAATGCCATGACACTTGCTACAGTTGATGCAAACGGAATTCCATCGGCACGAATTGTTTTACTGAAAGGCTATGATAAAAATGGGTTTATTTTTTTTACTAATTACCAAAGCCATAAAGCGAAAGCGATGGAACAAAACGCCAACGTTTGTTTAGTATTTTTTTGGGCAGCACTGGAAAGACAGATAAGGATAACCGGAACAGTTGAAAAAATAAGTGCAGCGGAAAGTGATGCGTATTTTACATCGAGGCCTGTTGGCAGCCGCATTGGTGCATGGGCATCGCCACAGAGTACTGTTATTGCAAACAGGCAAGTTATTGAAGACAGCTCTGCAAAATTTGAACAGCAATTTGCCGAAGGCAATATACCCAGGCCACCGCATTGGGGCGGATATATTGTAAAGCCGGTACAAATAGAATTTTGGCAGGGCCGCCCCAGCCGTTTACACGATCGTATTCAATACAGTTTGCACAAAGGCAGCTGGAGTATCGAACGGCTGGCTCCTTAGAATGTAATTAGTAATTGGGAATTTGAATTGCGGCATATAATCAATGCATGAATACCCAAATTATTGAATACTTGAATTAATACAGGGTGATTAAATCGAAAACCTAATTCCAAATTACAAATTCCCAATTACTTTTTATTACGCTTTTTTTGCAGCTGCAACATTTTTCTTTGCAGGTTTTGCAGGCCTTGTTTTACCAAAAGAACCTTTAGTAATTTTTCCTTTTTTTGTTTTTATATCTCCACGTCCCATAATTGATAGGTTTTATTTTTTAATTAATAATTTTGAATTGTTATAAAAAAAGCAAGGTGCAATGGCGCCTTGCTTTTTAACGTTTTTACTGCAACATTACATTTTAGCAGATAACTCTTTACCGGCTTTAAACTTAGCAACTTTTTTTGCTTTAATTTTAATAACAGCACCTGTTTGAGGATTGCGGCCATTACGGGCAGCTCTTTTTGATACAGAGAAAGTACCAAAACCAACTAGAGTAACTTTACCACCTTTTTTTAAAGTAACAGTAACTGCTTCTACAAAAGAATCTAAAGAAGCATTTGCCTGTGTTTTTGTAATGCCTGCATCATCAGCAAGTTTCGAAATTAATTCAGCTTTGTTCATGTTTATTTTTTTTGAATTTTATTATGCGACAAATATATAGGCTTTTTAATTGCAACAAAATTTTTTATTAAATTATTTTTTTGTAAAGAAGGGCTGTAAACCGCATGGAATAAGGATTTGGGGAGATTTTTGATTTTATATTTTTGATTTCAGATTTGTGTGTTTTTCCTAAAAGCCTTTGCTGTAAAGGGTTACAGCCTGATGTTGCTATAATCCTTTATGAAAGCGGCTTGCAGACGATTGGAAATAATTTATTTATTTTTTAAATCAGACAAGTAATAAGGAATACAGAAACGTTGAATAACTCTCTTTTTCCACAGGATGCTGTGCAAGGTTACGGGGCTACAACCTGCATCAGGGAGCGAAAGGCAATAAATTTATCGCCCCATTTGTCAAATGCTTTTTGCTGCATGGCTGCCGCAAATTTTTCCATGTAAATGTTATAGTTCGATTTACTTTCTGCAAAATATTGTACCGTATAAGTGGGGCCTTCACTGTCATCGGTTTCTAATAATTGTAAAATAGTGGCGTGTGTAAAACAACCCGTGTTAATAATATCAGGAATGTGTTCTTCGTTTATCCATTGCAGCCAGTCACTGGCAATTGCAGCGGTAACTTTTGTTGTAACGTTATACACTATCATCTTGCTTTCTTTTATTAACTTCTGTTATCATTTTTCTGGTAAACAACAATAAAATTAATAATGCTGCTGTTATTGCTGCCCATAATATCCATTTGTTATTTTTAGCAGGAGCAGCAATAATATTATTTTCTTCGACAGCTAAAATTTTACCAACAGTTAAAAATGGAATACTATCATATATTTTTGGATTAAACCTGTTTAAATCGTAGTTGGGAATATTTGCTGATGCATTATGGAGTATTAGCTTATAACGATTTCCTTTTTCTAAGTAAGATGTTACGAAACCGAAGCTGCTGGATGTTTTTATTGCATTTACACTAAGAGGCAAATTATCTTGGTTATGTATCAATAAATAAAAAACTTTTGCATTGCTTTGAGGGACTTTAAATTGTAAAGTGCTGTTATTAGAAATGGCAAACGATTGCAGCAATTGTCCCGGATTTGAAATTGAATGATTGCCGGAATAGGGAATATACAAATCAACATTTCGGTAAAAATATTTTGAGCCACTTAGTTTTACGCTTATGTTATCAAAATGAAAAGGTTGTGGCTGGGTAATTTTTATGTAGGAAATTTTGCCGCTGTCTTTTTGTAAAATGGAAGCTTCAGGATTTTCAATTAATTTATATTGGGGATGAACAATAGCAGCTCCAGTAGTGAATTGCACCACACCCTTAATATCAAAAGGATTTTTATTACGGTTGTAAATTATTATTTTAAAAAATTGGTAACTGCTGGAGGGGAAATTAATTCTAAAAGTATTAGTTGTTGTTCTTTCATCCGGCACCGGGTTTACAAGAATACTGTCATTTATTACAAACCAATTTTTTTTGTCGTCACTTCCGCTTATTGAACAGAATCTTTCAGCCGCAGTGTTTTTTATAATAAGTCCCAGGTTTGAAATTATATCTTTTCGGTTTTCTATTACCAGAGTTGTACTTACGTTGGTGTTTTCAATTTTTGTAAACTTTAAATCCATCGTTAAAACATCGTAATTTATTTCTCTTTCTGGAAAATGTAATACATGCGGCACCCACTTTCCCGAATCATTCACAATCCTCAAATCGCTGTAATCGGTTTTTAAGTGGGCAGATAATGCTGGTGTTATTTCAATATTATAAAACCGGGAAGTTTTTACGCTGTCCAGCAAACTGTAAAATTTATAGCCAGCAGTTTGTGCAGCACAGCATATATTTATCAAGCAAAATAGAAAAATACTACTCCATCTTTTTTTCATCATTAATAATTATTTTTTTCAAACGCTGGTACATAAAAGAAACCACCAAAAGTAAAACTCCTAAACAAAAGAACGCAGCAATTTTACCACCTGCCGGAATATTCCTGATATCGAATATAAATAATTTTAGCAGGGTAAGTGTAAATAAGCTGAGCGAAATAATGCGTAAAGTACGGTGTTTAAAATGCATGCCCAGCCACATAAATGCAAAAGAACAAAGGCCCCACAAAATGGGTAAACCTGTTTTAATATAAATCCTTTGGATATTTTCGAGAGGGTTGTTGGCAGCATAAAAAATATTATTGGATAATAAAAATATTTCTATACTTAAATAAATAACAATCGCAGTACACAGCAGCCAGGTAATTAAATCAAAATTATTTTTAAGTGAGGATTTGTTATTTCTTATTAATTGAATAAGCCTGTAAAATACTACACCCACCAGTATAGCGCCTGCCCAATGTGCAATAAAATGATTATTGTTTTTATGGCTTTCTATTATCCCTTGTTGTATTTGCATGGTTTGCGGTAAACTCATAAAATAAAAAACGATACAAGCAGCCAGCATTGTTGCGGTAATATACCAATGGAGTTGCAGTTGTTTTACTTTTTGCGCTACCACAGTTAATATGCTCATAAAAGCCACACTGTACAATACCAGGTACAACATATTTATTTTTGTGCCCGGGTAGTAATAATTAAACTGGTAATTTATTTCAAACGCCCCGGCAGCAAATAGTAAAACAATAGCAATAATTCTAAAAACATTTTTATTGGGTATAATGCCTGATGTAATTGTTTTGGTATCTTCTTCTTTATGGCGCAATACAAATAATAAATAAGTAGCAACGGCTGCAAACAGCGTTGTTATAAAACCTTTGTTTGCAATGATGTTTATTTTAACATCATAAAAGCCATACAATTGCAACCAGTCCATCACTAAACTAATCAGCATTAAAATCCAAACAAGCCCCGATGAATATTGAATGATTTTAATTTTAGATTTGGTAAATAACCAGTACAGCAATACCGTTTCGCTTGCCCAAAATAAAGTAATATAATTGCCATGCAATTGTATGGGTGCAGTAACAGAAATAAATGTGAGTGTAATACCGATAAGCAGGTATAAAATATTGGTATCCACTTTTTGTTTGCGGAATAAAAAGTACGAAGCCGCCAGGTTAAATACACCCATTGATGCACTGAACAATCCCCTGAAATCAGTTGCATGCATTTTGGTTAAGCAGTAAATACCTGCTGCAAAATATAAAGAGGTGTTGAGTAATAATATTCCAAAATCTGATGCAATGAATTTCTTTTTCTCCCTTATATTATGTGCAATATTAATTATAAAGAACATCAGGTAAAAAACAGTTGCAAATAAAAATCCGTTTTTAAAAGTTACCGCAGGCTCATCGTAACGTAAAAAAACAAGCCAGCTGCCAAACAGTAGCGCAGTAAAAATAAAATTTAAAATGTTGAGCAGGCGCCAGCTTTTGTAATAGGCAATAAATAAAAGTCCGCTGTTTAAAATAATAAGATAAGTAAACAGTACTTTATAATTGCCACTGCCGGTACTTACTAAAAATGGTGCAGCAAAGCCGCCAATTAAAGCAATGATGGCCAGCTCCTGTTTGTTATACAGCAATGCAAGTGCCACAGCAAATGCTGTAATAACAATCATGATTATAAATGCAGTAGTCTGGCTAAATAATTCAAACTGCTGAAAAGCCAATGTGATTGTAAAATAAAAAACTGCCAAACCGCCGCCTGCAAGTATAGAACTAAAATTTTTGTAAGAGTCACGCAGGCGGTGTGCCAATGCAATAAGAATACCGCCACATAAAATACCAATAGCCACACGGCCAACTTCGCCAATCCATTCTTTATCTATTGCATATTTTACAAAAAACCCAATCGCTAAAACTAAAATAGCAATACCAATTTTGCTTACTAAATTTTCGCCAATAAATTTTTCAAGATCTGGATTATTTCTTACCCATTTTTCACTCCAGCTTTCCTGCTGCGCTGCAGGCGGCGGT
>NZ_JANMUN010000026.1:0-12449 GCF_031391665.1 Ferruginibacter sp. | reverse complement strand
CAATAAAAGAGCAGCCTGCTTTTAACAGGCAGTTTGAAATTTTAATAAGAAATTTAAAAGAGTACGAAGCAAAAAAATACAACATTTATTTATTTGCCGAAAATCCCAAGCAGTTAGAAAGATTGCATGTGATCTTCACTGACCTGAAAGCGGAAATAAATGTAATCCCCATTCCTACATCTATCCACGAAGGTTTTATTGATGATGATTTAAAAGTGATCTGTTATACGGATCATCAAATTTTTCAACGTTATCATAAATACAAAGTAAAACAGGCCTTTAGTAAAAACAAGGCGCTTACTTTAAAAACACTAAGAGAATTACAACCGGGAGATTATGTAACACATATCGATCATGGAGTAGGTGTGTATAGTGGCTTACAAAAAATTGAAGCAAATGGACGTTTGCAGGAAGCAGTACGTATTCAATATAAAGATGGCGACTTGTTGTATGTAAATATTTCCAGTTTACATAAAATAGGAAAGTACAGCGGTAAAGAGGGCAGCATTCCTAAAATGAATAAACTGGGCAGCGATGTTTGGAATAAATTAAAAGACAAAACAAAAAAGCAGGTAAAAGATATTGCTACCGATTTAATAAAACTTTACGCACAAAGAAAAAGCCAGGAAGGCTTTGCATTCAGCCCCGATAATTATATGCAAACCGAACTGGAAGCAAGTTTTATTTATGAAGATACTCCCGACCAGGGCAAAGCAACAGAAGATGTAAAACGTGATATGGAAAAACCATCGCCAATGGATCGTTTGGTTTGTGGTGATGTGGGTTTTGGCAAAACAGAAATTGCTATACGTGCCGCTTTTAAAGCATGCTGCGATGGTAAGCAAGCTGCTGTATTAGTGCCTACAACTATTCTTGCGTATCAGCATTATAAAACTTTTGGAGAACGGTTAAAAGATTTTCCGGTAACTGTAGATTTTATCAACCGCTTTAAATCTTCTAAAGAAAAAAAAGAAACCCTTGCAAAATTAGCCGAAGGAAAAATTGATATCATCATTGGTACACATGCTTTGCTGAGTAAAGATGTTAAGTTTAAAGATTTGGGTATAATGATAATTGATGAGGAACAAAAATTTGGTGTGGCTGCAAAAGAAAAACTAAAACAGTTAAGGGCAACGGTTGATTCGCTTACACTAACGGCTACCCCAATACCAAGAACTTTACAGTTTAGTTTAATGGGTGCAAGAGATTTAAGTATCATCAACACACCACCACCTAACAGGCAACCGATCCAAACCGAAGTAATGGTTTTTAATGAAGATGCCATCCGTGATATTATTTATTATGAAACGGAAAGAGGCGGACAGGTTTTCTTTATACATAACCGTGTTAATGGCTTATCCGAAATGAAAGGATTAATACAGGGTTTATGTCCGGATATTAGTATTGCATTTGCACACGGACAAATGGATGGTGATGAACTGGAAGATACCATCCTCGACTTTATGGATAAAAAATATGATGTTCTGGTTTGTACTAATATTGTAGAAAGTGGTGTGGATATTCCTAATGTAAACACCATCATTGTAAATAATGCACATCAATTTGGATTGAGTGATTTGCATCAATTAAGAGGAAGAGTTGGAAGAAGTAATAAAAAAGCTTTTTGTTATTTGCTGGCTCCACCAATGAGTACATTACCACCCGACAGCAGAAAACGTTTATCTACTTTAGAACAATACAGTGACTTAGGCAGTGGATTTCAAATTGCCATGAGAGATCTGGACATTCGTGGCGCAGGCAATATGTTGGGTGGTGAGCAAAGTGGTTTTATTGCAGAAATTGGTTTTGAAATGTACCAGAAAATTTTAGACGAAGCCATACGTGAATTAAAACGAACCGAATTTAAAGAACTGTATAAAGAAGAAATTCAGCAGCAGGATGATTTTGTAAGCGATTGCAGCATTGATACCGATTTGGAAATTCTTATCCCCGATAGTTATGTAGAAAGCATTACCGAAAGACTTTCCTTATATTCAAGATTAGATAATTGTGCAAACGAAAAAGACTTAGAAGATTTTCATAAGGAAATGACGGACCGCTTTGGCCCAATACCACCGCAGGTAGAAGATTTATTTACTACAGTGCGTTGCAGAAAATTAGCAGTGGAGTTAGGTTTTGAAAAAATGTTTTTAAAGAATGAAACCTTAAAATGTTTTTTTGTAAGCAATCCCGACAGTCCGTATTTTACCAGCGAAACTTTTAATGGCATTTTACAATTTTTACAAAAAGGTACCAATAAAGCCAAGCTAAAACAGGTGGGTAAAAATGGTATTTTGGTGGTAGAAGATGTAAAGACTATGAACAGTTTGCATTTGTTTTTAAAACGTATGAGGGAGTCGCTATAATAAATCCCTGCTTTCAGTTACTTGATTTTTTAGAATATCCCACCTTTTAATTTATTTTATACCCCATAAAACGTGTGCCTGCAGCACTAGCAGATCCAGAATCTACGATAACATTAGATGTATTGGCAGAATTAAATTTACTTGATAAAATAAAAACTTTATCGCCAGCATTTAAATTTAATATTGCCGTGTGGCTATAAGATCCTTTTAAACTACCTGCTGCATTTACGATATCTACAAAAGGAACTTGCGTCGTAAAAGTATTACTGCTGTTATTTACTCTAAACTCATTAATTATGCTGTAATCAGATGTTAATGAAACAGAATAAATATCCATAGTAAAACTATACAATCCAGAGGAAGGTGCTACAAACTCATCGGTATTTTGGTTAAAGGCGTTACCTGTATTATAATTATTAGCGCTGGCAGCAAGAAGACCAAAATGTAATCTTACACTTGCCCCACCATGTGGTATTGTTCTGTTACTGTCTAACATTACAGAAAATGCTACGCTTCCTGGTGCGTCTTTCCATGTTGCTAATCCGGTAGCATCGCTTGTTAAAACTTTACCTGAGCCTGGAACACCGCCATTAATTTTTATTTGTCCGCTAACGGTTACGTTTGTACCATCATTTTGCAAAGCACTGTTTGCAATCCAGTTGGTGCCATTACTGCGTAAAGTTTGGCTGGCAGTTCCTGCTGGTAATCCACCACCTGCTGTGCCGGCAGTACCACCAACTTCTGTCCATACACTTCCGCTGTAATACCAAAATGTACTGGTAGTAATATCAAAAACTAATAACCCTTTTGCAGGTGCTGCAATTGCTGTGCGTTGCCCGGTATTCATTCTTGGAATAAGAATACCTCTGTCGAAGGATTTTACATCCAGCATGGCACTCGGGTTTGCTCTTGTAGAATCACTATTAATACCCACCCCTTTTATTGATGATGCATTTTCTGTTTTGCAAGTACTGCTGCAACCGTCGCCGTTAGTAGTATTGCCATCATCACATTCTTCTGTAGATTCAATAATGCTGTTTCCACAAATATTGGAAAGATTAAGATTGTACACTAAAGAAAAAGTGCCTGCTGCTGTGGCATTAAAAGAAGCTATTCTTGCATAATATGTTCCGGCATTTAAAGTAGTTTGAATTAAAGAAAAAGCGCCGGGTCCGCCATCATCATCACAGGCTACCTGCACCAACGCACCGCATGTACCGGAATAAATTGCTAAAACGGGATCAGCAATTGAAGGACCATTTACTTAGAAGCGGCAAATTTTACTTGTTGAAAGAGTGAACGTAAACCATACGTCTTTATTAATATTAGTTTGGCAGGTTGGTGCAGGTACACCAACAGAGTTTGTTGCCGAAGAATTTTGTCCTGCTGCTGTGCCACTGGTTCCCGATAGTGTAACAGCATTTATACATTCATCATTATAATTGCAAATACTTGGGTTACCGGTACAATTAAAACCTGCTTCTATACTGCAGCTGCTGTTACAACCATCGCCATTTGTATTGTTACCATCGTCGCATGCTTCGCCTGCTCCCACAATGCCGTCGCCACACACTGCAACAGGCGTGCAAATACTAGGGCTACCTGTGCAATTAAAACCTGCTTCAACCAAACAAGTAGCATTACAGCCATCACCGTTTGATAAATTACCATCATCACAACCTTCGCCGGCTTCTACAATACCATCGCCACAGGTAGCCAAATTATTTACAGGGTTATTGTTTTTATTTATGGTTGAAGTAATAATATTAAGCGATGCCGCTAACTTTTCTATACCCCCAAAACCTTTTATTATTTTAGATTTGCCTGTGGCATTATTAAAATTAACCATTGAGGGCACTGCATGAATATTAAACTTATCTGCCATCAGCCTGCCTTCGGCAGTGGTTATATCTAATACCTTTACGTTGTATTTTTCTAATAATTTTTTTTGAAAATCAGCATCGTTCGATACTGCTTTATCCATGTTTATACAATATGGGCAATCTGGTTTATAAAAAACCAACAGTGTGTTATCGTTTTTGGATGAAGCGGTTTGAAGGTTTTGGAGAAAACCAATGTTGGCAAAGACAGAATTTATTGCTAAAATAAAAATGATAAGTACAATTATTTTTTTCATACAACTTTGAATTTTTATTTACTGTTGATTTTGGATTACTGTTAAGTATTTTTATTATTAGAGTATATATTATTTCCCTTCAATTAAAAGTGTTAACCAATTTTATTTGCATCAATTTATTTTAAAACCTTGAAACCTAGTTTTTCTATCAAAACCTAAACTGCCAGTATTATTAATAATAAGTGCAGTGCCGGTATTTTGATAAAATTGCACTTCTACTTTTTGTCCTGCTGATAACGCTGTGGTGGTAGATACAAATAAACTTTTTTCGGTACTTGCAGATGCGGCATTTTCTCTTGTTTCATAATTTCTAATAATATTTAATGAAGCATCTCTTACCACAATACGAACGGCAACATCTGCTGCGGTTGGCAAAGCAAACATTATTGAAGTTTCAAAATGATAAGTGGCAGTTTCTGGTGCCGTAAATACTGATGCTGATATATTTGCTACCCCTAATTCTTCTGGCTCACCAAATGAAATTTTTGTAAATATATTGCTGTTTGCAGATTGGGGACTACCTGGTAAAAGGTAAGTACCAAATGCAATTTTTGTGGGTACAGGTACTGCTTTCCAACTTGCAATACCAATAGCATCGCTGGTAAGTACCTTATTATTTGCAGGTGTTCCGCCTCTTATCTTTATCACTCCATTTACATCTAATGCGGTGGATGGAAAATTTGTATTGATACCCGTTTTACCAACTGCAGGCGAAATATTAGGCTCACTCACAATACATATTTTTGCAGAGCCAGTATCTGTAGTAGCTGTGTATTGCCATACCCTTAAATAATAAGTTGCACCCGCTATCAAATTATCAAATTGAAATTGAGGGTAATTTGCCGGGCCATCATCATCATTGCACCATTGGTTGCTGTAAAACAAAGTACAACTTTCCGCATCATATACTGCTGCTGCTAAATCGTGAGATACAGCATAGGCTTTATCAAAAAGGATGGCACAATTATTATTTATTGTGGTGAATTTATACCACACATCTTTACTGGTATTACCAAAACCACCACAGCTGGCGTTTGAAGTGCCGCCTGTACTAAATGTTGCATTAGCCCATTGGTAAATAGTTGTTGGTACGCAGTTAGCCGCAGCAACTACTGGTATATTAACAGCTCCGCAAGGCTCATCGTTTATTGGGGTTTGGGCAAAAACGAATTGCGGTAATATTATCATGAAAAAGATAATTTTTTGCATATCAATTTGTTTTTTTTATGTGAAGATTTCCTTCTGTTGATAAGGCTTTGCCAATACCTGCATTTTGTGCTTGTACCATTGTACATACTAATAAAGCTATGCACGGGAGGATAAAAAATTTCATTATAAATAATTAGTTTTAAAAATGGTTGATGTAACGGTGTGTTGCAAAATATTTTTTATGGTAAACTATTTTGATGAGTTTATAATTGTTACTAATTATACCAGATAAGGATCATACCATTGCCACCGCTATTACCATCTTCGTCACTGGCACCACCAGAGCCGGGATAATTATCAATATTTGCATTTTCACTATGATCGTATTGATACGGACCATTTAAAAAATAATATACTGCTCCTCTCTGTACGGGTGGATTTACCATTCCAACAGCTCTTCCTCCGTCGCCTGAATATCTTATTTTCCAAAAATCAGTAGAGCTTGTTTGTTCAGCTTTAAAAGTGGGGAAACCGCCGGGGTTACCGTAAAGTGTATAAAAATTTGTAAGTGTACTGGTGCCGCTTTGCGGTTGTCCTGCTGTTAACGAAGTTGCTAAATGCCCTTTACCGCCTAAGGCTACAAGATTACCGGCAGCAAAAGTTATTGTTGTACTACCACCATCACTAATTGTTACAGTGTATAAATTATCAGTACTACCAGAGCCAATTGTATAGCTAAGTATATTACCCGGAATTACAGTTTGAGTTGTTGCTGCATACCCTCCGCTTGTGCCGCCAAAATAATAAGCCGGTGCTGCAATTGAAACGGTATTAGTGCTTATTACCCCTCCGCTACCGGCTCCCCAAAGCTCTACCATAACCTCCGTAACACCTGCCGGAACTGTAAAATTTCCTGAGCCGGCCGCAGTAATTTGTTTGCAATATTTATAACCAGCTTTGCTTCCAATACTTTGCCAGCTTGCATTACCAGCTGCATCACTGGTTAATACTTTATCTGCACCTTGTGTACCATCAGCAATTTTCAATGTGCCTGCTACTTCTAATTTTGTTGTTGGATTGGTAGTGCCAATACCCACATTACCGTCATCTAAAATGGATACTCTTTCTTTTAACCCCGATGCTGCAGCACCACCAAAAGTAAACAACCCCATTCGGTAAAAACTGGGTGCCGTTTGTATTGTGGCTATACTGCCAGAATAATTGTTGTCGCTTTTGTAAAACAAACCTGTTTTGGTGTTAAGTGCCGTTGCTGTATTTTGAATAAGCAATACTGCACTATCAGCAGTTTTAACCTTTAGTTTACTTTCGGCTGGATTAGTTTCGCCAATGCCTACATTTTGTGCCGCAGCATTTATTGAAAAAAGAATACAAATGATAACTAATAATTTTTTCATCACAAGCTTAATTTTAGTTTTTTTAAAATGGTTTCGTAAGGTGTTTCTATTTTTATGTTGATAAAAGAATTTTTTATATTACTGATATCAATTGAATTATTTCCCTCGGCCAAGCTTACACTTTTTAATATTTCGCCATAATCGTTTTGTAAAATGGCCATCATTTTAGTTGGGGCACTGTAGGGTATAAATATTTTTACCCAGTTACCATGGTTTTGTAATTCTATTGTTATCGAAATTTCTTTGGTCATTAGTTTTAAAGGTCGGGTTAAAACTAAGCAGTATGGGCATAGTAATGCAATGCCCATAAGAGCGTGGATGCATCAAATAAGAATTCGGTAATTTCTGTTGAGAATTTGGCTTACCCCAGTTTTAATCTTTGTAAAAAATCAGCTTTTTTTCTGCGGCTTATTTCTACCCGGTGGCCCTGTTGCAGTAATACATAATCGCCGTCGTTAGTTTTTACAGCTTCTACATATTTAAGGTTTATAAGGTGGGACTGGTGTATTCTGAAAAAATTATGTTTGCTTAATTGTTCTTCAAAATCTTTTAAAGTTTTACTTACAATTATTTTTGGCCGGTTGATAAAATAAAAATGCGAATAATTATTGTTAGCTTCAATATGTATAATATCCTCCACATTTACCAATAACATTTCATGCGAAGTGGTTAATGTTATTTTTTGTGATGCAGCAGCAATATTTTCTTTTACAGTCTGCCTTTCGGTACATTTTTGTAAAGCATCATAAACATCCTGTGGCGATAATGGTTTTACCAGGTAATCTGTTGCAGCAGCTTTTAATGCCGGCAATGCATATTTCTCGTGTGCCGTTGTAAAAATTACCTGAAATTTTCTTTCCGGAAAATGTTTTAATAATTCCAACCCGGTCATCTGCGGCATTTCTACATCTAAAAAAACGATATCAGGCTGCAGCTGTTCTATCTCTTCAATTGCAACATGTGCACTGGTATTGCTGCCGCAAAGTTTTACCTGCTGCACAAATTTTTTATTAAGCATTGCAGCTAAAGCATCCACTGCATTTTGTTCGTCATCAATTATATAACATTGTAGCATATTTATTGCATTTGCAGTGGTAAGGTAATAATAACTCTTGTGCCGGCAGCAACACCATTTTCTTTTTTATCTTCTATTATTACGCTGGCATTTTGTTTTGTAGTTTCCATAAGCCTGTTAATACGCTGCTGTGTAATTTCTAATCCCAGCGATTTTTTTTCATCAGTGTTATTTTCAACTTTATGCTGGCGGCCCACACCATCATCATCAATAATACAAACCAACTGATTATTTTTTTGCATAACTGTAACCGTTAAATTGCCTTTGGTTACTTTTTTATTCAGGCCATGCCAAATAGCATTTTCAATAAATGGCTGCATCAGCAAAGGTGGTATCTGTAAATTGTCCTGTGGTAAATTATCATCAACTTTAATAGCGTAATCAAAATGTGCATTGCTGCGCCGGTGTTCCAGCTCCACATATAATTTCATTACATTTATTTCTTCTTTTAAACTAATGGTTTCCTTTCTGGAATTTTCTAAAATGGCCCTTATCAGTTTTGCAAACCTTGCCAAATATTCCGCTGCATCTTCTTCTTTATTTTCCCAAATATATTTTTGTACAGAGTTAAGGGAGTTAAAAATAAAATGAGGGTTCATCTGGCTACGCAGCATTTTAGTTTCCAGTTCGGCCATCATTTTATTTACTGCTGTTTTTTGTTTTTCTTTTTCTCTTATTGCGGCTACTCTTTTTTTGGCTATACTAATTACTGCTGCAACAAATAATATGGCAAGCAATGGCCAAAACCACCAGCGCTGCCAAAATGCCGGCTTAATATAAAATTGAAATGCTGTAAAATTTTCGTTTTGTAAACCACTGCTGTTGGCGGCTTTTAATTTAAAACTATACTTACCGGGCAGCAAATTATTATACGTTACTGTACGCCTTGTACCGGCAGTAATCCATTCTTTATCGTACCCTTCTAACTGGTAAGTAAAAGTAATTTTATCGGTGTTGGTAAAATCGGGTGCGGTATAATTAAAAATAATTTCGTTTTCATTGTAGTTTAATTGTAAAGGATTTTTTTGAGACTGATTTAATGTTTCATTGAATAACTCTCCATTGATAATAATATCTGTAATTACAGGATTTGCTTTTTTATTGTTAACGTTTACCTGCAGCGGATCAAAATTAGTAAACGCCATACGGTAGCCAATATAAAACAGGTTATTGTAAGAAAAAAAAGTAGCAGGCTCTTCGCTCAAACTGTAAATACCATCCTGGGTTGTAAATTTTTCAAAAATATTTTTTGCAGGAATATATTTAAATAAACCATGCGATGTTATTACCCAAAGATTTTTATCCACATCTTTTTTTAACCTGCATTCATCTACTTTATCAATGCCTTTATTTTTACCGGATGCGGTAGTAATTTTGGTTGTAAGATCATAAACCCTTAGCCCTCCCAAACTGCCAATATATAATTTGTTATTAATTATTTCAATGGAGCGGCAGGCCTTTTCAGATGCATTTAAAAAAATACCACTCTCCTTTAATTTAAAAAACTTATTACCAGCAATATTAAATATTTTTATTCCGCTGTCGCTTGCCAATACAAGATTATCATTATCTAACTGCTCAATATCATAAAAATTATTTTGTTTATCCTCTTCATCTGCAAAAAAAGAATACTTGTCCGTTACTGCATCCACTTTAAAAATACCTCCTCTGCCCACTACCCAAATAATTCCTTTACCCAATTCTTTCGAAAGCCTAGGATAAATAAAATTACCCTCGCTATTTTTAAGGGCAACTTTTGAAACAATACTGTTTTTAATTTTAAAAAGCCCAGCATAAGTAGTTGACCAAATTTGGTTGTAACTGTCTTTATACAAGTCGGTGGTCCAGCGCCAGTCATAATTAAAATCATCCCCTGTCATTATTGATTTAGTATCATCATAATAAAAACCATAACGCTGCAGTATTTTATGGGTAGATTTTTCATACTTAACTAACCCCATACCGCAAACCGACATCCACAATACATTTTTTTGAAAGGGATCATCAGTAAAACCAGATACCCAGTTATTAAGTTGATCTCTTAACTCCGGCAGTTCTCGGCTTGCAAACTGTTGTTCCTGTTTGTTAACTTTTGTAATTCCATACCAGGTACAAATCCAGATGTTATCACTTTTATCAGTAAAAATATATTCGTTAAAATCTGTAGCAATACCATTTTTATTATTGGCGTCATAGTAAAACTGTGTTATAAATTTACCTGCTGTTTTATCAAACAAAAAAATACCATCATCGTATTTTATTACCCATAAAATGTTTTTTCCTGTTAATGCATTGCTCTGGGTTACTGCCTGCGAAATAAATTCGTATGGCGATGATGAAATTCTTAAATAAGGATCGCCATACTTTTCAAACTGGTAAAGGGTATCATCAGCTATTACTTTTCTAAACCCGGTATGCCACGCCGTCATCCAAATATTTTTTTCATCATCTTCATAAAAAGACGTTGGCTGCAAACGTTCGTTATGCAAATATTGTTTTGCAGAAGACAAATTAATGCAATGATACCGGGCACGGGCATAAGGTATCCATAACCTGTCTTTACTGTCTATCAATAAAAAATTTATCTTGTCATTATAAGGCGTTTCGGATTGTTTAAATGCAATGGATTCTACCCGTAAAGTGGCACAATTTATTTTTGTGTAACCCGTAAAATTTACGCTCCAAATGCAGTTTCTTTTTTTATCAAATACAATTACATAACTTTTAAGAAACTCATTTTTTACTTTTATTTTTTTAAACTGATGGTTGATTTGATTATAAAAGCAAAGTCCCGATTTATAACTCAGCCAGATATTATCATCGCTGTCTATCGCAATATCTTCAATATCATTTTCTGGTAATGAATTGCTGTCGGCATTGTTGTGTTCAAAATTTTTAAAATTAAGCCCGTCAAACCGGCTAAGGCCATGTTGTGTAATAATCCATAAAAAACCTTTACTATCCTGCAGGCATTTTTTGGTGTAATTATGTACTAATCCTTCGTTAGCAGTATAAGTTTTAAATTTAAAATTATTTTCGGTATTAAATTGAGC
The DNA here is from genome assembly GCF_031391665.1 of Ferruginibacter sp. Lineage (GTDB taxonomy): Bacteria > Bacteroidota > Bacteroidia > Chitinophagales > Chitinophagaceae > Ferruginibacter. The sequence continues at coordinate 1,254 of NZ_JANMUN010000026.1, read as the reverse complement.
AATGACCTTTACTGATGTTGTAAGAAGTAACAGTATTAAAATAAATTTGCTGCAGGTTTTCATTAAAAGCAATTTAATAAATAAACCCAACTGTTAGTTATTTTAATTAGCGGTATCAACTTTTTAAGCATACTTTTTACAGCGGCCCTTAAATGCTGTTAAAAAAAATTGCACAAAACATTTCTTCTTACATTTGTCTTCTACAATATTTTCTTGCTATAATTTATTTCATGAGTAAAAAAGAATACGGCCTCCTTTCGCTTCCGGTAATTGTTGCAGCTCTGGGCTTTTTTGTTGATATTTTCGATTTGTTGTTGTTTGGCATTGTGCGTACGAGCAGTTTTAAAGAGCTGGGCTTATCTCCTGCCGAAATTTTATCCAAAGGCGAATTAACCATCAGCATACAATTAATAGGGATGGTTATTGGTGGCATTGTATGGGGCATAATTGGCGACAAATTTGGCAGGCTAAAAGTTTTATTCGGTTCTATTATTTTGTATTCGCTTGCCAATATTGCCAACGGTTTTGTCCAGGATATAAATACTTACATCATCATCAGGTTTATTGCAGGAGTTGGGCTGGCAGGCGAACTGGGGGCAGGCATCACTTTAACTGCAGAAATTTTACCTAAAGAAAAAAGAGGTTTGGCAGGAACAATAATTGCCACCTGTGGAGTGTTAGGTGGAATTACTGCAGCGCTGCTCTCCAAAGTAATTACAGACTGGCGAACACTTTATTTTATTGGTGGCGGCATTGGTTTGTTGTTACTGGCTTTACGGGTATCAGTGGCTGAAAGTACCATGTTTTCTTCTTTAGAAAAAACCAATGTACAGCGGGGTAATTATCTTAAATTTTTTACCACCAAAGAAAGATTTTTTAAATATGCAAAAGGAATACTTATTGGCATGCCGGTTTGGTATTGCATAGGCATACTTATTTTTTTTGCAGATGAATTTGCAAAACGCATGGGCATTAACGGCATTACACCCGGCAATGCAATCTTATTTCAATACATCGGTTTAGGCTTTGGCGATATTACTGCCGGATTGATAAGCCATAAATTAAAAAGCAGAAAAAAAGCGCTGTATATTTTCTATTTTATTTTTACCGTTTTTATTATTTTGTTTTTTACACAGCACAACAGTTCGCCGGCATGGTTTTATTTTATTTGCTCTGGCTTAGGTTTTGGTTCGGGCATTTCGGTATTATATATTATTACCAGTGCCGAGCAGTTTGGTACTAACTTAAGGGCTT
>NZ_JANMUN010000016.1:0-7622 GCF_031391665.1 Ferruginibacter sp. | reverse complement strand
CGCAATACATCGGTCATTAAAAATTTACTGGCTGTTGCCGGTATGCCATCCACTTCATTAAAACTTGCCATCACACTTCCTGCGCCTGCATCAACTGCAGCTTTGTAAGGCGGAAGATATTCATTGTACATACGCTGACGGCTCATGTCGGTGGTGTTATAATCTCTTCCGGCTTCGGCAGCACCATACATTGCATAATGTTTTACGCAGGCCATGATGGTATTATTTTTTGTAAGATCATTGCCCTGGTAACCTTTTACCATTGCTTTTGCAATTTGGCTGCCCAGGTAAACATCTTCGCCATTACCTTCTGCAATGCGGCCCCAGCGTGGGTCACGGGCAATATCCACCATGGGAGAAAATGTCCAGTTAATACCATCGGCACTTGCTTCAACTGCGGCTATCCGTGCACTTTGTTCTATCGCCTGCATATTCCAGGTACATGATAAAGCCAATGGAATGGGGAAGGTTGTTTGATAACCATGAATAACATCCATGCCAAATATCATGGGGATTTTTAAACGGCTCTCTTCTACTGCAACTTTTTGTACGGCTTTAATTTTTGCAACCGATTTAATATTGAATAACCCTCCTACTTTTCCTTCTTTAATTTTTTTGCCAATATCGCTGCTGCTGGCCTGGCCGGTAACAATATCGCCGCTGCCCGGCAAATTCAGCTGGCCTAATTTTTCAATTAGTGTCATTTTTTTCATCAATGCATCTATGAAAGGTTTCATTTTTGCATCGTTATTTTGTGCGGTTGCAACTTGTGTAATTAAAATTAACGCCACCAGCATGTATTTACTTTTCATATTCCTGTTTTTATTTTTTAAACTTTTTCAATATTACAATATTACCACCACCTGCGTCTAATGATAACGGCATAATTTTATTTTTATCAACAATTATATTTTGTTTGGTAAGATGATTGGCATTTTTATTGGTGTCTGCTGCATCACTGTACATGGTGGCAACATATTTTCCTGCAGGTAAAAAATTAAGGTTGATATTTATTTTTCTTGCGTTGCTGTCTGTAATTGTTCCAATGTACCAGCTGTCATTTTTTCTTCTTGCTATGGAAATGTATTTTCCCACTTCGGCAGCAAGCACTTTTGTTTCATCCCAGGTAACCGGCATGTTTTGCAATACCTCAAAACCCAGTTGCCCAATATATGCATCGGGATAATCACATACCATTCCCTGGTAATTTTCCAGCACCACGTACATAGCCAGCATATGGCAGCGTGTGCCCATTACAAATGGCTTACTGTTTTGTGCAATAAATTTTTCAACAGGCAAAGCGTTGAAACCACCCAAATGATAATCTGTAGAACCGGCGAGCATTCTTGTAAAAGGAACATCAATGTCACGATTAGGTGTTATTACTTTATCCCACTTATCATATTCATAATTCATCACGCCTTCTCTTGTAAATTCATTAGGGTAAGTGCGATGCAGGCCTGTAGGTTTATATGCGCCATGAAACTGAATATGCAAACGATGCTTTGCTGCTTTTTCTAAAATTTCTGTTTGAATGTTTACCATTTCCTGGTCGTCTCTATCCATAAAATCTACCATCATTCCGCTCAACCCCCATTGTTCAAAAATTTTGAAAGCTTCGTCCAGTTTTGGATACAGGGCTTTCCAATGTGTCCATACTCTTACACCAACATTTTTTGATTTGGCATAATCACAAATACGTTTCATATCCAAACCATCAACGGGTTTTGTGATGTCGAAATTTTTTCCAGGCTGATAACCTTCGCCATCGTTGGTATACCATTCGTGCCCGCCATACTCCACCACCGTGTGATATTTTATATTATTGGCGGCACAAAAATCAATATAATATTTATTGGTTTCAAAATTATTGCCGCCTTTAATACTGTCGGGAATTATGGTGCCGTTCCACCACGGAAAAGTGGTAGTGCCGGGTTGTAACCAGCTTGTATCTTTTATTTTTGATGGCTCATTTAAACTGGTGATAATATTGGATTCTATCAATGCACCAATTCTGTCGCTTATTAAAAATACCCGCCACGGGCTTTTATGCGGCAATGTTGCTTTTACTTTTATGGCCGTTTGATTGGGTAAGGGTGAAAGCTGGCTTGTTAATATCCCATTTCTTTTTATCAAATACATTCCTGCATAATCTAATAATGCAGCTTCGGTAATGGCCAAAAATATTTTATTGGGAAATTGAAAGAGCGCAGGCATATCCAGCAAAGTATCTTCTTGTAATTTAATTAAAGGAGTTGTAATATAAAATCCTTCGTGTGATGAAGTAAAGTTGGGAAGGGGTAATACTTTTATAATTGGATCATTTTTAAATTTGAATGCTGTTTTTTCATCCAGTAAAGTAAATGAAGTTTCACCATTTTGTTTAGGAAAAAGATACCTAAAAGCAAGGCCATCATTAAAAACCTTTACTTCGATATCAACTTTATAGTATGTACTTATTTTATCCTGTAAAGAAATTATGGTTTGCCGGTAATGATTGTTTACCAAGCTAGCTTTACCCACTGCTAATGTGTAGTTTTCATTTATTTCTTTAGCCCCAGATGTGTTGCTGATAAAAGCTTTTTGTAATGATCCCTTTCCTTCAATATCAATATGGAGTGATGAATTTTGAATGAGGAGATTTTTTTTATAAGCAACGGAATAAAAAGGAATGCTTTCGTTGGCACTTAATGTAAAAACAATATTACCATCAGGCGATGCCAACTGAATTTTATTTTGAGCAATAGTTTGGAAAGATAAAAATAATAAGCAAACGTAAATAATTATTTTTAAAGCCATCAGCAATCATCATTTTTTTAAATATGGAGCAATAATTTTTTTCCAGATGGCGTAACCTTTTGCATTCATGTGTAAATTATCTTGTATAAAAATTTCTTTAAGGGGTGTGCCATCCGCAGCAAGCATTTTATGATACACATCAATAAAACTGGTTTTCTTTTTTTTACGAAGATATTTTTTTACCAAATCATTTGCAGCAATCATTTTGTCTTTCAACTGCCAGCGGCTGGGGCTGGGCTTTAAAGAAATAAAAGCCACAGGCACACCAGGCATTTTATTTCTTATTAAAGTAAATAATTGTACAAAACGCTGATACACCATTTTACCCGTAACGGTGTCAGATGCTGCCAAATCATTCTCCCCGCAATAAATTACAATTTGTTTGGGCTGATAGGGAAAAATAATATCATCCGCATATCTAATTACATCAGAGATAGATGAGCCACCAAATCCCCTATTGACAATAGTAAATTGTGGAAAATAATTTTGTACATCTTTCCAGTTGGTAAAAGAAGAACTGCCCACAAATAAAATGGCTTGCTTAGGCGGAAAAGCAATGGAGTCTTGTTTTTTAAATGCCCGGATATCTTCAGCGAAAGGCTGTGCAGCAATATTGAGGCTGCATAAAACCAGTAAAATAATCCATAACAGCCCGCAATTGTTTTTATTTTTCATACGGTCAAAAGGTATAAAAAAAGGAGCACACAAACCTCTATTGGGCTAACTATTTTTAAAATTTGTACAACACAAAAAATAATAACCCTGGATTAAAAAGTATATTTACCTCAGCAAAAATATCGCCATGAATTATTTGGGAATTGCAGCATTACTTAACAGTCATCAACCGGGATTTAGTTTAGCACAACCTTTTTATACCAGCGATGCTATATTAATTTTTGAATGGCAGCATATCTGGCAAAAAAACTGGCTCTTTGCAGGCAACACCGCACAAATACCCAAGCCCGGCGATTTTTTTATTTACAACCTGCAAAAAGATGCCATCATTATTATCCGTGGCAATAAAGGAGAAGTGTATGCCCATTATAATACCTGTGCACATCGTGGTTCTGCTATTTGTTTAGAACAAAAAGGAAATGCGCCAAAATTAATCTGCCCTTACCATCAATGGGTATATGATAAAGACGGCACTTTATTAAATGCAAGGATGATGCCCGATGATTTTTGTAAAGAGAAATTTAATTTACGTTCGGTGCATGCAGCAGTGGTGGAAGGTTTGATATTTATTTGCCTTGCAGAAGATGCTCCTGATTTTTCTCCCATAAAAAAAAGTTTAGCACCTTACTTAATGCCTTTTAAAATTAAAGATGCAAAAGTTGCGGCCATAAAAAATTATACCTTAAGAGCTAACTGGAAATTAGTAGCAGAAAACTTTAGAGAATGTTATCATTGCGGCGGCGCACACCCTGAATATTGCAGTGCAGTAATTGGCGCCAACCTTAGAGAAGATACCGATACACTCACCGCAACAAAACAAAAAGAATGGAATGAAAAAACGTTGGCTACCGAATTAGTTGAAGTTACTGCCGGCACAACAACGTATGCTGTTCGTTATCCATTGCGGCCCGGTGTAGAAAGTTATAGTATTGATGGGAAAAAAATAAGTATCCCGATGGGCATGCACAAAGACCATGATGCAGGAGTTGTTGGTTTAGTAAATTATCCCAACTTTTGGATGGATGCCGTAAGTGATTATATATGGACGATGAGGGTGACTGCTGTTACTGCCTCCAGCACCGATTTAGAATTTTGCTGGCTGGTAGATGCCAATGCCATTGAAGGAAAAGACTATGATGTAAACCGCCTTACGCAATTTTGGGAAATTACCGGTGAGCAGGATGGGCAACTTTGTGAAAATAATTTTAGAGGTATAGAAACTAATGGCTACGGCCCCGGCCCTTACGCACCGGTAGAAGACCAGGTAATAAATTTTGTGGAGTGGTGTGTGGGGGAGATGAGGAAGGGGTTTGAGAAATGATTAAGCTTAAATAAATTTTTTATTCAGTATTGTCTTTCTTCGTCCTCCTCAACTCCAGTAAATTTAAACTGTTGGCCGGAAAATTTTTAATATTGGTATGCACCAAATGAATAGCCATATCGTACCACAGCGGTACCACCGGCGCATCTGCAATAATTATTTTATCCATTTGCTGGTACAATTTGTAACGGAGGCTGTCATTTTTTTCTGATAACGATTTTTCATACAACAAATCGTACGTTGCATTTTTATAACGGGTGTAATTGGGTGGTGCAGGATTTTTGCTGTAAAAAACACTCAGGTAATTTTCTGCATCAGGGTAATCAGCGATCCAGCTGCCACGAAAAAATAATGCTTGCGATTTTGAAGTCTGCTCCAGTAATAAACTTTTTTGTATTACTTCTACCTGTATATTAATGCCTATTTGCCTTAACTCATTAGCAATATAATTTCCTAAATCGCCATAAATGGGAATGGTGAGTAATTTTATTTCTGGCAAATTTTTTCCATCGGCATAGCCGGCTTCGGCCAATAATTGTTTTGCTTTAGCAACATTGTATTGATAGCCTTTTACATTAACAGAATCGAATGACGGCAAACCGCAGGGTACAAAACCACTTTCGGCAGCAATACCAATGGAGTTGCGTAAATACAGCATCATCTTTCTTCTGTCGAATCCATAATTAATAGCCTGCCTTATTTTTTGCAACCGCAAGGGAGAATTTTTCACCAGTTCATTTTGTTCATCTACCAAAATACCCAAATATTCTATGTTGAGATAAGGTTGTTTTTGCAATTCAATTTTACCTTCCCATATTTTTTTAAGGTTACCGGTTTTGGTAAGCATTTCATCTTTAAAGGAAGGATCGATATCATCAATAAAATCCAACCGGTTTTGTTGAAACTCTAAAAACTCAGTGGCCTTGCTGTCGTAAAAAGAAACTTTAATGCCATCCAAATAAGGTAACCGATTTCCTGCAGTGTCCCTTTCAAAATAATTTTCATTTTTCTTTAACACCAATGCCTGCCCTTCTTCCCAGGCTACAAAGCTAAAAGGTCCGCTGCCTACCGGGTGGCGGCGAAAATCATTCTTATATTTTTCCACCGCTTCTTTAGCAACAACCGAACAATACTGCATACTCAATATGCCGAGTATAGATTGAAAAGGCCGTATCAATTTTAATTGAAAAACAGAATCGTTAATTGCTGTAAAACCATTTATACTATCAATACGATTATTAAATATCCATGCGCCTGGGCTGGCGGTATTTTTATCTGTAATTCTTTTAAAACTGTATTCCACATCCTGCGCTGTAAGTTTGCGGCCTTTTCCGCTAGCAAAACATTCATCATCTGCAAAAAATACATCGTTTCTTAAATAAAAAGTAAATACTAAATTGTCTTTACTTATATCCCAACGCTTTGCCAGCGACGGTGCCATTTGCATGGTACTGTCAATTTCTATTAAGGTATTGTATAACTGGTGTACCGACCACATCACCTGTTTATTTTTTGCAAATGCAGGATCGAGTGAAGCCAGACCGCTGCTTTCGTTGTAACGAAATATTGTTTTGTCGGCGTGCTGGTGAGAATTGCAGGAAGCAATTATAATGGATAATGAAAGAAAGCCAATGAATAATGAATAATGTTTTAAGCCAGTAGCTTTGTATTTTTTTAATAAAATTATTAATGATGAATGGCAATATTTAAAAGACATAATTCTTATTTATTCTGCATAAATTTATGCAATCAAAAACAAACCCACCAAAAAGATGTTGCAAATAAAAAAAGCCGCTGCAGTTTTTACAGCATTATTTATTATTTCATTATTCATTATTCATTTGCAGGCACAGCCATTAAAGAAACAAAAGGCATTCACTCATGCCGATACATTACGTGGCACATACGGACCCACAAGAGATTGGTGGGATGTATTGAAATATGATTTGCATGTTAAGTTTAATATTGAGGATAGTACAATTAGTGGTGAAAACATAATTCAAATTAAAACTATTAAGAAAGGAGATGTATTGCAAATTGACTTACAGGAACCAATGATACTTGGAAATTGTTACATCACTACTGAATCTCCGTATCCGTTACAATTCAATCAGCCATCTATTCCTTTAAAAGATATTAAAAAAGACGGCAACGCTTATTTTATTAAAATACATCCGGCATTTACATTACCTAAAAGCAATAAATCATTTTATTTGACTGTTGAATTTAACGGCAAACCCACCATTGCCCGCCGTCCGCCATGGGATGGTGGATTGATCTGGAAAAAAAGTGCGGATGGCAGTCCGTGGGTTAGTGTTGCCTGCCAGGGATTGGGTGCAAGTGTTTGGTATCCTTGTAAAGATCACCAGGCAGATGAACCCGACAGTGCAGCAATGCATATAACCATACCCGATACATTAATGTGTGTAGGCAATGGAAGATACCGTGGCAAAATAAATAATAACGATGGCACGGCTACTTACGATTGGGCAGTTACCAACCCCATCAACAGTTATAATATTGTACCCTACATAGGTAAGTACACTCACTTTAACGAGATTTATAAAGGAGAAAATGGAGACCTTGATATGGATTACTGGGTGCTGCAGGAAAACTTGGAAAAAGCTAAAACACATTTTGCCGATGCTCCACGTATGATGAAAGCATTTGAGTATTGGTTTGGCCCCTATCCATTTTATAAAGATGGTTATAAATTAGTTGATGCACCGCATTTGGGCATGGAACACCAGAGTGCAACGGCATACGGCAACAAATATCAAAATGGTTATTTGGGAAGAGATTTAAGCGGCACCGGCTGGGGATTAAA
>NZ_JANMUN010000227.1:0-5653 GCF_031391665.1 Ferruginibacter sp. | reverse complement strand
GCTTCCAAATAAATAACCCTGTGTTTGAGAGAAACGGTTTACATAAGTTTTATTAGCAACCCTGTCCTCGCCTACTAAACCATAAGTAGCTCTTAATTTTAAGCTGTTGATAAAACTAATACTTTGCATAAATTTCTCATCGCTTATTTTCCAACCTAAACCCACGGTTGGAAAAAAGCCCCAACGATTTTGAGGAGAGAAATTAGATGATGCATCGTAGCGGCCAATAAACTCTACAAAATATTTATTTTTAAAAGAATAGTCGGCTCTTCCAAAGTAAGACCGTTTTGCAAATTGAGTGTATTGAGGATTGCGAATTACATCGGTAATAGAAGCAATGCTTGTTAAATCATTACTGAAAGCCCAAAACTCATCAACACCCCCAACTAATTGCTGAAATTTAGAAAGAAATAAATTTCTGCTTTCTGCTTCAGACTGATCGGCACCTACCAATACAGAAAAATCATTATCACGGATGCGTTTATTATAACCCAAAGTGCCAAATAATTGATAACTGCCGGAGAGAGTAGAACCTTCTGACATTCTATCGAGATTTTGAGCTGTAATTGTAAGATAAGGAGTAGCGGGGGTTAAAACATCAGAAAACAATAAACCATTGTTACCATTCCGAACAAAATTACCCACGTTATATTTTGGGTTATATTGTTTATCAGAATTATTACGGTTGAGTTTACCAAACTGCACCTTAGCTACTAATCCTTTTAAAAAATTGGGTTTATATTCTAAAGAAGCATTAACACTTAAGCCCTGCGAAATTGTACGCAAATAATTACCAGAATTAAAGGACCCTACCATACTCCATAAATTTGTAGCGCTGGCTCCCGGAGAAGTAGAACCGGAATAAGCTGTAGGAATACCATTTATTGTTGTAGGCACCCATTTTGGTGTTAGGTATAAAGCACGAATTGACTGATCATCTGTTTCGCCATTTGAAGCCCTGTGTGTATTTCTATATTCCTGGTTATAATCGGTGGATACGCTAAAACTTGCAGTTAATCCATCAATAACTTTTGCATCGATACCTGTACGGATGCTGTATTTATTAACATCAATTTTACCAATATTTCCACTTTCTTTATAATAACTGCCCCCGGCAAAAAATGTAATTTTATCGCTGCCACCAGATACATTTATGTTATGCCGCATTACTTTACCAGCCTGCCATAATTCATCGTACCATGCCTGGTTAGGTATTGCTTTTAAACGGTCTAAATCTGCTGCAGAAAAACGTTCTATTAAAGGACGATTATTTAGTTCAAAGCCATCATTCAACATTTTAGCATGTTCATAAGCACTCATTGTTTCTGTTTTTACAGCCTCTGTGCTTGTTCCAAAATTGCCTGAGTAAGATATACGTGGCTTGCCAATTTTTCCTCTTTTGGTGGTAATTAATATAACACCTTTTGCACCTGCGGCGCCATATATTGCTGCTGATGCATCTTTCAAAAAAGTAATGTCCTCAATTTGACTTGCATCTAGATTTTCGAAAAAATCCGGGTTACCCGATTGTGCCCATACCGTAGGGTTAACAATGATACCATCAATTACATAAAGTGGTTGATTAGCTGCACCTGTATTAGAGCCAGGAAACGTAATGGAATTACGAATATTAATATCGGTTGTAGATCCCGGTTTTCCTGAAGCAAAACTTACAGAAACACCTGGGATACGATTAATTAAAGCTGAACCTAAATTAGCTACTGGTAAGTCTTCAATTTCACTAGCTTTTAAAGTAAAAACAGCACCCTGTACATTTACTCTTTTCTTAGTACCATAACCCACCACAACAACATCCTCTAAAGATTTATTGTCTTTATCCATTTTAACCGAAAAAGCTGTTCTTGTACCAACTGTTAACTCCTCTGATAGAAGACCTACACTGGTAAAACGCAGCACCGCCTGATTAGAAGGTACAATAATGGAGAAGGCGCCATTAGCATCTGTTGATGTGCTGGTTGTTGCGCCTTTAACAGTAACCGTTATACCTGCCATGGCCTTGCCATCCGTATCTACCACCTTACCGGTAACTGTTTTTTGCTGTGCAAATAATACACAGCTAATTAGTATGAAGAATTGAAGGAGCAGTGCCTTCTTTAATAAGTGCTTTATCATATAGCGTTGGTTTTGAAAAAAAATAAAATCGTTATAAATTAGTTTGTGTTTGTTTGTTTTCTTTTGCTGCCTGTATTCTTTTGGCCCAATCTTCCCCTTCTTTTTTCATATCATAACCGGCAGCCGATAAATAATTATTTATTTTTCCTTTGTACTTTCCAAATACGGCATGCTTTGCATCGCTGCTGCCTTCATCCATAGCCAGTTCTCTTGCTTCTAACAACCAATTGTACATTTTATCTTTTTGTTCGGTTGTAAGCTGTTGCAGCATATCCATATAAGCAGTCCATGTAACGGGTAATATGCGGTAAGTCATACCATCTTTTACCTGTTCTACCTGTTGCACTGTTAAATCGTTGTTTAAAAGAGCAATAAATGGAGTATGCAGCTGCTTTAACTGTTCATATTTTTTTTCGTTCTCTTTTTTTACCGCTTCGTTTATTTCTTCTTTAGATAATTGTTGTGTTTTAATTGCCGTAACTGTTGCTTTGCTGTTATCATGCACTGCATTTAATTGCAAATACTGGTTGGCAATTATATGCTGTACTTTTTTAAATTTTACTGCATCTGTAATATTAAGTGTTTGAACAATTTTTGCCGATCGCTCAGCAATTACTTTTTGGTAAGTACTATCTGCAGTAATACTTTGCTGTGCACAACTGTTTAAACTGTACAAAAGCACTGCTGCTGTTATTATTATTTTTGTATTTAGTAAAGCGGTGGAAAAAAAAGTTTTGTAAGAAAAAAAAGTTGCAACAGGTTTTACCTTTTCTGCATAATGCACATTTATAGTAACAGGTATAAACCTTTTCATGTAGCGCTTTTATTAATCGTTAGGAAATGAGCAAAAATATTTATCCAATCAACCTACTAAAGGTACTGGTACAGCTAAGGCTCAACAATGTAAGGTTTTGCTAATTTGATGTACAATTTTACTATTTATAAAAAATGTAATGCGGGTGCAAAATAATAAAATTGGTGGCTTTATTCGGTTGTCATCAATGCAATCGTTCCCGACAGCAATCCGGGTGAAGTTGCAGTTAATGTACTATTTCCCTTTTTTACAGCAGATTTTATTATGGCCATTGCCATACCTTTCCAGGCCTGCCTTTTATTGCTGTTTAAAGAAACGCTATCTGCCTGGTATCCATTATCGGTGCCGGCAATGGTTACGTTGCCAGTAATAGAAAATGTAATGTGATTATTTGCATCCGGTACAAGATTGCCATCCTTATCTAAAACTCTTGCAGTAATAAAAGACAAATCTTTTGCATCAGCTTTAATTATTTTTCTATCGGCTGTTAATTCAATTTTAAAAGGCTTGCCTGCAGTTTTAATCTCTTTTACCAAAACTATTTTTCCATTTTTTTTAGAGATGGCTTTTAATGTGCCGGGAGCAAATGGCACACGCCACATTACATGTAATGAAGTATCGGTTTTAGTTCTGGTGCCTAAAGATTTATCATTTAAAAATAATTCCACTGCATCAGCATTATTGTAGTAAGCCCATACATCTACCATTTCGCCAGCTGTCCAATTCCAATGCGGAAAAATATGCAGCACCGCTTTAGTTGTCCATTCGCTTTGGTACATGTAATACACATCTTTTTTAAAACCAGCTAAATCAACAATACCATAATAAGAACTTCTTGCAGGAAATTTTGGATACGGCACAGGCTCTCCTAAAAAATCGAAACCACTCCAAACAAATATGCCGGCCATGTGCGGATATTTTTTTACAGCAAGCCATGTTTTTTCGTGTGTGCCGCCCCAGTAGGCAAAAGTATTATCGTAAGAAGATGCGGTAAAATCTTTATTGCCCACAAATGTATCCTGCCCTTTATAATCGGGTGGCCATATTCTATTACTGTCTGATGGAAACTGATAGACACCTCTTGTTGATAATGCTGATGCTGTTTCGGTGGCAATAAATTTTTGATTGGGAAAGCGTTTGGGTAATTCGGGGTAATCGTAATACTTATAATTAAAACCCAGCACATCCAGCGCATTGGCTTTGGTAATAAAATTTTTCTCGGGCATAGTTTCTGTTAATGCAGCGGTGACAGGTCTTGTGGGGTCAAGTTGTTTTACAATATCCACCAATTTCTTTGTAAGCGTTGTTCCACTGCTGTCAAACTGTTCTCTTATTTCGTTGCCAATGCTCCACATAAAAACTGAGGGATGATTTCTGGCACGCAGTACCATTGCCTGTAAATCTTTTTCTGCCCATTCATCAAACTGCAAGTGGTAATCAAATTTATTTTTCTTTTTTCTCCACATATCAAATGCCTCGTCCATTACTAAAAAACCCATTTCATCACACAGATCCAGCATGGCACTTGCAGGTGGATTGTGAGAAAAGCGAATAGCATTGCAACCCATATCTTTTAAAATTTGCAATTGCCTTTTTGCTGCGGCTTTATTAAAGGCTGCACCTAATGCACCTAAATCGTGGTGCATGCAAACACCTTTTATTTTTAAGGGTTGATTATTGAGAAAGAAACCTTTTTGTGCATCGAAGTGAATGGAGCGGATACCGAAAGTGGTTTCGTATTGATCAACCAAATATTCAGAAGCAAAAACTTTGAAAACCGCTTTATACAAATAAGGATTAAGAGGCGACCAGAATGATGGTTTACTTATTGTAAATGTAGATTTGAAATAATTATTCTTGTTTAAAACTACATTATCCATTCTCCCAATCTTTTTTCCATTATAATCATACAGATATACATCAACAGATAAAACTTTACTATTAGAGTGCTGCCAACTTTCAGCGATAATTTTAAAATCTCCATTATCTGTTTTTTCTGTATAAATAAAAAAATCAGCCGGCTTAGTTATCCATTTTTTAACCATCACTAATTTCACATCCCTGTAAATACCACTTCCACTATACCATCTTGAATCTGGTTGCTGGCTGTTATCAACTTTAACTGCAATTACGTTTTGCTTATCAAAAAATAAATGCGATGTTAAGTCGTAAGAAAAATTTATATAACCATAAGGCCGCTTACCTAAATATTTTCCATTGATCCATACTTCGCTGTTTTTATAAACGCCATCAAATTCAATACTTACTATTTTATTTTTTGCAGATGATGCAATGATAAATGTTTTTCTGTACCAGCCAATGCCGCCGGGTAATGAGCCACCCTGGTTGGTAGCAGGAGCATCTTTTATAAAATTGCTTTCAATACTCCAGTCGTGCGGTAAAGAAAGTGTTCTCCATTTTGCATCGTTGTATGTTGGATTGATGGCGTTGCTATCGTTACCTAAATAAAATTTCCAGTTGGCATTAAAATCAATAGTTTGGCGAACTTGTGCATGCAATGCATGGCAGAACAATACAAAAATTATAAGAAAATGTTTTTTCATTTTTGAAATTGCATTTTTTGTAACAAAAATTAAAAGTTGTCAGCCTGAGCTTGACAACTGTCAGCCTGAGCTTGTCGAAGGCGGGTTCACTTACAAAAGAAGGTTCCTCTCTCTTACAACCCGCCTTCGACAAGCTCAGGCT
>NZ_JANMUN010000220.1:0-9023 GCF_031391665.1 Ferruginibacter sp. | reverse complement strand
AAGCGAAGAGTTTAAAGAACATTATATAAACAAACCTTATGGCGATGTATGGCATAAAATGCTGGAGCTTGCCTACACCACTCACCCATACCGCTGGATGACTATTGGAAAAGAATTAAGCCATATTGAAAATGCCACATTAGAAGATGTAAAGGCTTTCTTTTTTAAACACTATACTCCTAACAATGCTATTTTAACTGTTGCCGGAAATATTAGTGTTGAGAAAGTAAAAGAACTTGCCGAAAAATGGTTTGCTCCAATTCCGGCAGGAGAAAAATATGTACGCAATCTTCCGCAGGAGCCTAAGCAAACAGTACCGAAAACGTTAGAGGTAAAAGCCAATGTTCCCTTAGATGCGTTATACAAGTGCTGGCATATTTATCCCCGTACCGATAAGCGATATTATACTGCAGATTTGATAGGAGAAATTTTAGGAGGCGGTGCTTCATCAAGGCTATTTCAATCGCTTATAAAAGAAAAAAAACTATTCAGCAATATTGATTGTTCTCACACTCAAAGTACCGATGCCGGCCTGTTAATTATTGAAGGCAAATTAGTAAAAGGAGTAAATATTAAAGATGCAGAGAAGGCAATAGATGAAGAAATAAAAAAAATTCAGCTATCAGGTATAACCGATAAGGAGTTAGAAAAAGTAAAAAATAAAACCGAAAGTATGATGGCTTTTGAAGACATGAGCGTAATGAACCGTGCCGCAAGCATTGCTATGTATGAACTGTTGGGAGATGCTGATTTAATTAATAAAGAATTAGAAAGATACCAGGCAGTAACTGTAGAACAAGTATTGCAGGAATGTAAAATTATTTTTGATGAAAATAATTGCAATACGTTGTATTACCTGGCCAATTAAAAAAGACTAAAATTAAAAATGTTAGATAGAAAAATAGCTCCACCCATAAAAGATGCAATAGAATTTAATTTGCATTTAAAACCTTATACTTTTTTTACTTTAGATAATGGTGTACCTGTGTACACCATTGATGCCGGTACGCAGGAAGTAATACAAATAGAATTTGTTTTTTATGCCGGCAACAGTTTTGAAAAACAAAAAAATGCAGCAGGTGCGACAAATTTTTTATTAAAAAACGGCACCAGTACAAAAACTGCTTTTGAAATAAATGAAGCTTTTGATTATTACGGCGCCTATTGCAGCAGGGCATGCTATAACGAAACTGCAGTGGTAAACTTATCTTCTCTTAATAAACATTTAGATAAATTATTGCCGGTAGTAAAAGAAATGATTACTGATGCTGTGTTTTTAGAAGAAGAATTAAGTACCTACAAACAAAATACCAAACAGCGCCTTAGTGTAAGTTTAAAGAAATGCGACTTTGTGGCCAGCCGTTTAATAGATGCGTATGTGTATGGAGAAGATCATCCTTATGGAACGTACACTCATGCTGAAGATATTGATGCTTTGAATACCGCAGCGCTAAAAGAATTTTACAAACAATATTATGTAAACGGGCAATGCATAATTTTTGTAAGTGGTAAATTACCCGCCAATTTAAAAGAACAGCTGAATAATAATTTTGGAAGTTTAAGTTTAAAAACTTTCAACCATCAACTTTCAACCATCAACACTGCCCCTGCAGCACAAAAAAAATACCGCATAACAAATGATGCAGAAGGTGTGCAGGGTGCTATAAGAATTGCAAGAGATTTTCCTAACCGCCATCATCCTGATTTTATGAAGGTAATGGTGCTGAATACTTTATTTGGCGGCTACTTTGGCAGCAGGCTTATGAGTAATATAAGGGAAGATAAAGGGTACACATACGGCATACACAGTTATGTACAGAATCATTTGCAGCAAACTGCGTGGATGATAAGTACCGAGGCAGGTAAAGATGTAAGTGAAGCAACTATTGAAGAAGTTTATAAAGAAATGAAATTATTACAGGAAGAACTGGTGGATGAAGAAGAATTATTATTAGTAAGAAATTATTTAATTGGCACTATACTCGGCGACCTCGACGGGCCTTTTCAAATAATGGGCCGCTGGAAAAATTTAATTTTAAATAACCTGGATGAAATATATTTTTACGATTCGG
Source organism: Ferruginibacter sp. (assembly GCF_031391665.1). Taxonomy (GTDB): domain Bacteria; phylum Bacteroidota; class Bacteroidia; order Chitinophagales; family Chitinophagaceae; genus Ferruginibacter. Next base: position 6,951 of record NZ_JANMUN010000220.1, on the reverse strand, counting down.
TGCAAACTATAAAAACCATTTCGGCAGAAGAGTTAAGAGAGCTGGCAAAAAAATATTTAAATCCGGAAGATTTTTATGAACTAATTGTAATTTAGTATTTACAAACCTGTAAGGTTTCTAAAATCTTACAGGTTTAAAATAGGTTTAAACAAATGTTGCGATGCAAAAATGGTTAATTAAAATATTGGTGTGTGCTGTAAATGTTTTTATACTGGCGTATATTTTACCCGGTATAGAAATTAAAGATATGCTTACCGCATTACTGGTGGCTGTGGTATTGTCTTTATTAGATGCCATTGTAAAACCATTACTGGTATTGCTTACATTGCCCGCCACTATACTTACACTCGGTTTATTTTTATTTGTAATTAACGCCTGCATTATTTTAATAGATGCACATTTTGTAGGCGGATTTAAGGTTGATAATTTTTGGTACGCACTATTGTTTAGTGTACTGTTATCTTTCTTTAATTCTTTTGTACATAAAAGAGCTTTTCCAGAGGAAGAAAAAAAATCGACGGGGTATTAAAAATATTAAGAGTTGATAGATTATTTATGAACTGCTCATACATTACAAAATAAAAAATCGACAGCGAAGGTTTTGCTGTAATTGATGATGTTTTTTCTTACGAAGAAATCGACCACTTGCTTAAAATAATTTCAAACACAGATTCATCTAACCCATCTTTCCGTAAATCAAAAGATTTATTCGCTATAAGACAATTTTTTAAAGAAGTACCGGAAGCTTTACATATAACCTTCAGCAAAAAATTAACAGCCTTAATTTCAGAAATTTTTGGAGATAAATTTTTTATTGTAAAATCTATTTACTTTGATAAACCAAAAGCATCAAATTGGTTTGTATCCTGGCATCAGGATCTAACAATATCGGTAAATAAAAAAATTGAACTTGATGGTTTTTCCTTCTGGACAACTAAACAAAATCAATTTGCTGTTCAACCTCCTGTAAATATTTTGCAGGATAATTTTACCATGAGAATTCATCTCGATGATACTGATGAAGATAACGGAGCTTTAAAAATTATTCCTAAATCTCACCTTAAAAATATTTATCGCCCCGAAACAATTGATTGGTCAGTTGAAACTGAAAATATTTGCAATGTAAAAAAAGGAGGTCTTATGTTTATGAAACCTTTACTACTCCATTCCTCGGGTAGAACTTCAAATGGCAATAAGCGAAGGGTAATACATATTGAATGCAGCAGAAGCAAATTACCAAAAGGTTTGCATTGGGCAGAATTTTTTCCAATCAGAGCAAATAATTAAATTTTTTCTCAGCGTCCTCTGCTCCTCAGCGTGCCAATACCTTTACTCAATCTTCATATTAAACCGCCTTGCCTGTTCTTTAATAATTTTTTCCACTTCAGTTTCCAGCGTTGGCGAATTATTTTTTGCAGCAGCGCTCTTAGCTTTTTCTGTTGCTATATAAGCATCCCGTTGTGTATTAAGCGCTATTATTTCTTTTTGAATATTACTGCGCTCTTTACTTTTTTCATCAACCATTTTTTCAATTTCGGCAGCTGTTTTATTTTTTAAACTGTCGGGCAAACTCTTTTTATCCAATTTTGCAAAATCAAAACCTCCATTAGCTTTTGCATCTACCAAATCCCAGTGTGCATTTTGATAAACCTTACCATTACTTTTTGCTTTTATCCTTTTCATCCCTGCTTCTTTACTCATTGTGGTATTGGCAGCATCCATCGAACCTTGTTTGGCCTGGTAAGTAATACCTGCAATTCCATAAGTGATGTAAGTGCCATTCAATTTATTATTCATCACATAAATCATGCTGTCATAAGGCGTAGGTATTTCTTCTTCTCTTGCATTTTGATTAATGTTGGTATAACTTCCGTTGCCGCATTCTCCTGCTAAATTCCAGTGCTCTGCTATCCCCTGCATTTTATCGCCGCAATAAATGGTATTTACAATCACTCCTTTTTGTTTAGCTTCTTTGCAAGATTGTGTATATTGAATATTGCCCTGTAAAAAATCTTCGTTGCCTGCAATAAAAATTACTTTATAATTTTCCGGCGCCGCATCCCATTGCAGTTCTTTAAGTGAGCTGTAAATTACCTGGCCGCAATATTCATCGCCACCATTGGTTTTTAAGCTAAATAAATTTTGCGATAACGAATCCAGGTCGCTTATAAAACCATTTATCTTTTTTACATAACCCAGTTTTATATCATTGCTGCTTCTGCCATATTCGTACAACGCAATTTCAATTTGCGGGGCAATATCACCATTACATTTTGCTTTACCCATAGTACTCACCATATTCCACAGTTGCGCTTTGGCCTGCTCAATTAAGCCATCCATACTGCCGCTTACATCTAATAAAATGGCTGCCTGTATTTTAGGCTGCACCCGTTTTTTATAATCAGGCTTTTTATTTAAAGCCAGTAAACTTAATACACTTGCAATGGAAAATAAACCGAGGAAAATTTTAGCAGATAATTTCATAACCAATAGTTTTGGGTAAGATGCAGCAATAAACAGATTTGCACAAACAATTTTTGTTAAAAAAAAGAGAATAGCCACAGAGGCACAGAAACACGGAAAAATACAAATACAATCCTTTTTATCTCTGTGCTTCTGTGCCTCTGTGGCAATAATTTTTTGCCGCAGGCAAAACCTGTATTCATTCGTGAAAATTCGTGTAATCCGTGGCTAATCTTTTTGCCGCAGGCAAAACTTCTTTGTTTACTTTTGTGCTACTCAAACAACGATATGCAGTTCGATAAAAAAAATATTTCCTCTACAGAATTAATTCATTTTTATAAATCCATTCTTTTACCAAGAATGATAGAAGAAAAAATGTTGCTGTTATTGCGGCAGGGAAAAATTAGTAAATGGTTCAGTGGAATTGGGCAGGAAGCCATTTCAGTTGGTGCAACATTGGCTTTACAAGATGACGAATGGATAATGCCTTTGCACCGCAACCTCGGTGTGTTTACCACAAGAAAAATGCCGCTGAGTAAATTATACATGCAATGGCAGGGCAATAAAGAAGGTTACAGCAAAGGGCGGGAAAGAAGTTTTCATTTTGGAAGTAAAGAACATTATATCTGCGGCATGATCTCTCATTTAGGTCCGCAGTTGGCCATTGCCGATGGCGTGGCACTTGCACATAAATTAAGAAATGAAAGCAGGGTGTCCGTTGCTTTTAGTGGCGACGGTGGTACCAGCGAAGGCGATTTTCACGAAGCATTAAATACTGCAGCGGTTTGGGATTTACCTGTAATTTTTATTATAGAAAACAATGGTTACGGATTAAGTACTCCGGTGAATGAACAGTACCGTTGTTTTAGTTTGGTAGATAAAGCCAAAGGCTATGGTATGGAAGGCATACGCATTGATGGCAATAATTTATTAGAAGTATATGATACTGTAAAAGGGGTAAGAGACTATTGCCTGCAAAATCAAAAACCTTATTTAATTGAATGCACCACATTTAGAATGCGTGGGCACGAAGAAGCCAGCGGCGTAAAATATGTACCGCCGGAATTATTTGACCTGTGGGCAAAAAAAGATCCTGTAAAAAATTATGAAGCATATCTTTTAGAAAAAAATATTTTAACTGCAGAAGAAATTGAAAATATAAAAGCCGAAATAAAAGAACATATTGAGAGCGAATTAAAAATTGCCAGCACAGCAAAACCAATGGTGGTAAATATGGAGGAGGAAATCAATGATGTATATGCTGAAAATAAAAAGAGAACATGTAAAATTTTAGATACAGCTTCGCTTCAATCTTCTACATTTCCTCCCCCTTCGGGGTTCTCTGGTAAGAGAACGAACGAAGTTCAAGAGGGGGCTGACAAACGTTTTGTAGATGGCATAAAAGAAGGTCTTTATCAATCTATGCAAAAACACCCCAACTTAATTTTAATGGGGCAGGATATTGCAGAGTACGGCGGTGCTTTTAAAATAACTGAAGGTTTTGTAAATGAATTTGGTAAAGCAAGAGTGCGTAACACACCACTTTGCGAAAGTGCAATAGTTGGTGCCGCATTAGGTTTAAGTTTAGAAGGATTTAAAAGTATGATGGAAATGCAGTTTGCCGATTTTGCAACAGTGGGCTTTAACCAAATCATAAATAACCTTGCAAAAATTCATTACCGCTGGGGGCAAAATGCAGATGTGGTAATTCGTATGCCCACTGGCGGCGGCGTTGGTGCCGGGCCATTTCACAGCCAAAGCAACGAAGCATGGTTTGTACACACCCCCGGTTTAAAAGTAGTTTATCCCAGCACACCAATGGATGCAAAGGGTTTATTGATTGCTGCAATAAATGATCCTAACCCCGTTTTATATTTTGAACACAAAGCTTTGTACCGTAGTGTAAGCGGCCACGTACCACAGGAATATTACGAAGTAGAAATTGGTAAAGCAAGAACAGTGCAGCATGGCGATGACATTACCATAATCACATACGGCGCCGGCGTACATTGGGCAATGGATTATGCAGCAAAAAATAAAAACATCAGTATAGAAATTGTAGATTTAAGAACGCTGTTGCCTTTAGATTACGATGCTATAGAAGAAGCGGTTGCTGCTACAGGAAAAGTTTTGATACTGCACGAAGACACACTCACCGGCGGAATTGGCGGTGAAATTGCGGCATGGATCGCTGAAAATTGTTTTAGTTATTTAGATGCACCGCCAATGCGTTGCGCCAGTTTGGATACACCGATACCTTTTAATTTAGAGCTGGAGAAAAATTTTATGGCATACAGCAGGTTGGAGGAATGCGTAAATAAATTGATGAATTATTAAAAGAACAAACTAATTTATAACATTATTTAGTCAAACTAAAAATTTCAACAATGAAAAAATATTCTTTATTAGTGATAAGCCTGTTGATAATCACCTTATCAGGCTTTACCGTAAAAGTTCCTAAAGCAGTAAGCGATGCATTTGCAAAAAAATTTCCGGCAGCAATGGAAATAAAATGGGGTAAAGAAAATGCCAATGAATATGAAGCTGATTTTAAAATGAGCGGTAACAAAATGTCGGCTAATTTTTTAGCAGATGGCAGCTGGACAGAAACAGAAGCTACCATTGCAGTAAACGATTTACCTGCTATAGTTGTAGCTACTGTAAAAACAAAATATCCTGCACATACTATTGCGGGTGCCGGTAAAATTGAAAAAGCCAACGGCGAAATTTTATACGAAACCGAATTAAAAAAAGGCAGTAAAAAAATGGAAGTAATTTTAAATGCTGACGGCAGTATTGTAAAGTAAAAATTAAAATATTAATCGTATTAGTGAAAATTTTTATTGCTAACCGTCAATATTTTACTCAACACAATATTACCAGTAGTTACACCACGATCTTTATTTTAAAAAAATCTTTACATTAACTGGCAAACTGCCACCTAATTTATCAGCACTGCTAAATTTTTAAATTTCAATATTAAAAAATTTATTACAAATATTGGCAACATTTTATACCAATATTTTACCACTGTAGTTTATTTTAAAAGCACTTGCAATTTTAAAAATCAAAATATATCTTTACCCATCTTTCCATTTTTTATTCTCATTTAACACCTTAAACTAGTGAACACAACCAGTACAACTGTTTATGCAGCACCTGTATCCCAGCAGGAACGTATAACCATTCTCGATTCATTAAGAGGTATTGCCATTCTCGGTATTTTGTTAATGAACATTCCCGGCTTTGCATTGCCCGACCCTGTTATTGATGATCCATCTGTATTGGGCGAAAGCGGTGCAAATTTTAAAACCTGGTATTTTATTGATTGGTTTATGGAAGGCAGCCAGCGTGCCTTATTCTCTATGTTGTTTGGCGCAGGCATTATTTTATTTATAAGCAGGCAGGAAAAAAAGACAGATGGTTTATGGCCTGCAGATTATTTTTTTCGGCGCCAGTTATGGTTACTCGTATTTGGATTATTTAATGCATTTATTCTTTTATGGTTTTGGGATATTTTATTTCATTACGCCTGTATTGGTATGATTGCTTTTGCTTTCAGGCGCTTATCTGCCAAAGCACTAATTATTGTTGCGGTTATTTGTTTGCTGCTGCAAACCGCCAGGGATAATGTAGAAACTTACCGTGATAGAAAAATGATTTATAAAGGTGAAGCCATTGCAAAGCTGGATACCACTGTAACCAAACTTACCGATAAGCAAAAAGAAGATTTGGGTGCCATGACTGGGCTAAAAGAAAAAACAAGCAAGGAAAGCAAGGTAAAAAAAATGGAGAAAAATCTTAAAACTGTAAGGGGTAGTTACGGAGGTTTTTACCAATATCAAAGTGGCAGAAGTATGGAAGGAGAATTGTATTACACCTATTTTGGTTTGTGGGATATTTTGATATTTATGTTTTTAGGAATGGCATTTTTTAAAACTGGTATTTTAATGGGCACGGCGTCAATTAAAATTTATTGGGCATTATTTATCGGTGGCCTTGGGCTGGGCTTAACGCTTTCGTACTTCCGGCTGCAACCATTGATTGATTATAAATTTGATGGCTACAACATTAAAAGAAATGTTTTATTTGAGTGTTACGAAATATCACGAACATTAAGATCCGTTGGAATTTTTGGATTGATAATGCTGTTATATAAATCGGGTTGGTTTAAATGGTTGTTCGCACTGATGCGGCCTGTTGGTCAGATGGCTTTTACTAACTACCTGATGCAATCACTTCTTTGCGGGTTGTTTTTCTATGGCGTTGGTTTTGGAATGTTTGGCAAACTACAACGGTATGAGATATACTATGTAGTAGCAGCAACCTGGCTTCTGCAAATCATCTGGAGTCATATCTGGTTAAGATATTTCCGGTTTGGCCCACTGGAATGGCTTTGGCGGAGTTTGACGTATTGGAAGAGGCAGCCGATGAGGAAAACGACTATTCACACTACTCTTCCTGAGAAAACTGTTATTGTTTAAAATA
>NZ_JANMUN010000216.1:0-8291 GCF_031391665.1 Ferruginibacter sp. | reverse complement strand
ATTAATGATTTGCCTGCAGGAACTTACATACTATCAGCTTCGTTTAATAATGCAGTAATTAATAAAAAAATTATAAAGATGAAATAAAACTGGTTGAATTTTAAAACAAACGGTCTCTGCTAAAAGCCGGATGCAGATGTCGGAGAGTAATTTTACAGATTTCGATAAGCTGCAAATAACACATTATGCAAACCGCTTCTCTCTAAGAAATGTTAGCTTGAGTCTGTTGAAAACGGGTTTAAAAAAGTACATCGGCTTCGACAAGCTCAGCCTGAAAAATTTGTAACAGCATAAATCTAATCTCTGTTAAAATAAAATACTTAGCCCTAAGTTTGATTTACAAAAGAAAGCCTCCTGATTCTTCAGGAGGCTTGTACTTTAAGAAGTATTATTTATTTACACTTGTAAGTAAAATTCAGTTTGCCTGTTGTTGCAGGTATACTTGACTGGTCATCGCCATTCATATTTACATTCAGCACATAATTATCCCGGCTCATAATATAAGTTTGAAAATTAGAAACGGCAGAATCAATTACCACATTACCCGGATCGTAGTAACGCACTTTTAAACTTTTTACAGCATTAGTTGATTTATTTCCAAAATTAAAAAACTGGTTAAACTCAGCATATGTATTTTCATCAGGAAAAAGATACATGTAATTTTTTGGAGAAATGGTGGTGTAATAAGTAAGGTCTGCATCTGTAATTACATCGCCGGTAAAATCATCGAAAGTTACCATGCCGGTAAGATTACCGCCTGCATAAGTATAAAAAACTGTTTGATAAGTTACTACTGGAAATGAAGAGAAATAATAATCTTTTTCTGTTAACTGTCCGGCAGCATTATAAATATAGTCCACATCAATTTCTGGCGAACCTGGCACTGTTGGATCTATAAGGCCGTGAAATAATGTTATGCGTTTTTTGTTAGCATTATCAACAATAAAATACTGATCAGGATCAATGTAAACGGTATCGCTAAAATATTGCAGGGAGGAAAAAAAATCCAATGTTAAGGTAAGGCTGTCGAATTTTGTAACGTCGGTAGCTGCATCGGCAGCATTAATTGTTGCACCAATTGAACCAATACCAATTATTCCTGTAGTGTCGCTGTATCCAATTTTATTAATGCGGCAATCGGCACCAATAATAGTACCTGCACCTGCATTATTGCCTTCTTCTGTGCTGTATTCTTTTTGGCAGGATGCAATAATTGCTGCTGCAATAATTATAAAATATAAAAACCTTGTTTTCATGGTGAATTTTTTATTTTACTAATTTACTTTATAATTTCTTATACCTACTTCGCCTATCACCATTCCTCCCAGCAAATCGTTGTATTTTACTTTTATAAGACCAATACCCTTTGCATAATAAAAATCATTTTTTTCAAATGCAGTAAATACAGGCGAAGGTGCTATTTTTAACTGTACCGTTACACTTACATAAATTACATTGGTGTAACTTTTTCCATTAACCACAATGCTGGTATTGGCATTTTCTATTTTAAAATCATAACGCAAATCGGCATTAGCTGCACCGGTCCCAAAGGGGCCGGAATAAGTTGCTGATTGCCATGTAGTACCCGTTGCTGTATTCTCCTTAAGAAAATTAATATCTACAACAACAGGATTATCAAATGCAAATTGTGCAGAGTACCAGTCGGATATAACCCATTGAAAATAGTTATTACCGCTTTTTCTGTAATGTCCTGTATCTACCGGTACACTGCTGTATTGCTGTTCTACTTCTGTATAAGTATTACCATTGTAAACTTTAGTACCATAAACAACATTATAAATTGTATCTGGGTCGCCAACTATATCATAACTCCACCAGCTATTGTTTGTTAAAGGAAAGTAATCGCCATTTAGTGGGACTGTAGCAGGAAGAAAGGTTACAGCAAAATCGCAGGTGGTTGCAATATTCGGTTTAAAAGTATTAAATGTTCCTGCAACGGTTGGAATACCCGTTGCAGTCAATATAATTGTTTGTGCCCCTAATGCTAAAGTTCCTGTTCCACTAAAACTAATGCCATTAACAGTGTTAGTAGTAATGTTATAGGAGCCAACTGTTGTTACAGTAACGTTTAATTTAACGGTATTGCCTGCAGATGCAGCACTTCCCGCTGTATATACACCGGCAACTGTAAAACCTGTACAAGTAGCTGGTGCACCATCCAAAGTAAATACAGCAGGTGGAGCTGCTGGTTGAACAGTTACAGGAATATTGCAGGTGCTGCTGATATTAGTTACGTTAACTGCAGAAACCTCTGCTCTTTGCGGTGTACCTGTACCAGTTAGTGTTACCAATTGCTTTCCAAGCGATGTAAAAGTTCCGCTTCCTGTAAAAGCAAAACCATTGGTTGGAACAGGAGATGCCGCAATTACATAAGTTCCTGTTGTGGTAACATCTACTTCAATAGTAAGTGTGTTGGACGGAGCCAATGCTGTGTTAACAGTATATACGCCACCAACTGTTGCATTTATACATGCAGCTGGAGATCCGCTTAATGTAAACACTGCAGGTACAACTCCCGGCCCGGGAACAGTTATTGCAAAAGTGCAGGTACTGGTGCCGTAAGTAATAGTAAATATATTAGTGCCGGCTGCAAGTGGCTTACCAATTGCATACAATCTTATAGTATTTAATCCCAAAACTACGCTGCCGGTTTTGCTGAACGAGTAGCCATTAACAGAATCTGATTTAATATCGAAAGTACCAGGATAAGATACGCTGATCTGAACATCAACAAAGTTGGCAGTGGTTAGTACTGAATCTTTTTTAAAAATACCATTTACGGTAATTGGTGCACAATCGCCGCCGCCATCTTTTTTAAATGTGCCCGACGATGCACCAGAGTTATCAAATTTTAATTCCTTTTGGCAGGATACAAATGCCACTAGTGTTGCGGCTGCAAAAATTATAGATTTGAGCATTCTCATAAACAGGTATTAAATTAATGTTTTATAAAGATAAGTTTTTTATGAAACCTGCGACTCGTCGTTTACCAGCGCCTTAGTTTCCACCGTATGAGTATTTTCTTCGCTTTTACGCTGCTTAAAGAAACGTTTTTGAAAAACTAATATTGTAATAACGCCGGTGGAAATGGCAGCATCCGCCAAATTGAATATGGGCCTGAAAAATTCAAAATCTTCGCCACCCCAAAAAGGAAACCAGGAAGGGAAATGCCCCCGTATTACCGGAAAATAAAGCATATCCACCACATTGCCGTGTAAAAATGAAGCGTAACCCTTTTTGGCAAATACAGCTACTCCGTTATAATCAACATATCTTTTTGTAAGCGGATCTAATGTCATCCCTTTATCAAAAATTAAACCATAAAAGGCCGAATCGATCAAATTACCCAACGCTCCTGCATAAATTAATGCTGCACAAATAATAAACCCCCTGTTGTATTTCTGCTTGATAATACTACCCAAATACCAGGTACCAAATATTATTGCCACCAGCCTGAAAATAGTTAGTGCCAGCTTGCCCCAGTTGCCGCCAAACTTCCACCCGTAAGCCATGCCGGGATTTTCTACAAAATAAAACTGGAACCATTTGCCTGCTACATTGTGGTTGTCGTTTAAGGCATAATTTGTTTTAATGTAAATTTTTAAAGCCTGATCGGCAATTACCACCAGGGCAATAATAAATGCAACGTGTTTTGCTTTCATAATAAAGGGCAAATATAAGACAGTTTGAGGGTTTTGGTTTAGCCGTTTAGAGTTTAGATGTTTGGGAGTTTAGGCTAAAATGCATTCGCCACTCACGTATCACCATTCACATCTGTTATTCTTCGTAATAAACTCTTTTTACCCTTTGGGATATGCCGGTTAATATTTCGTAAGGAATTGTATTGGCCCATTCAGCTAATTCGGCAACGGACAATTTTTCCCCAAAAACAATCACATCGTCACCTTCCTTTGCATCAACGCCTGTAATATCCAGCATCGTCATATCCATACACACACTGCCAATTACCGGAACTAAATTTTTGTTCACCCCCATTTTACCAATGCCATTGCTAAGGCTTCGGGGGTAACCATCGGCATAACCAATGCGTACGGTGGCAATAACAGAATCTTTTTCGGCAATGCCACGGCGGCTGTAACCAATACTTTCGCCAGCCTTTATTTTTTTTATTTGTGAGATGGTAGTTTTTAAAGTGCTCACGTTTTTTAATTGCTGCTGTATAGTTTTATTGGCATCCACCCCATATAAACCAATACCCAGCCGCACCATATCTAACTGTAAATTTTTATGGCGGTGTATGGCGGATGTGTTGGCGATATGTTTTAAAAATGGATAGCTGATATTTTTTTCAATGGCACCGGATGATTTTAAAAATAATTTTTCCTGCTGCTTTGTAAAATCGTCATGCGCTTTACTGTCGCTTGCAGCTAAATGAGAAAATACCGATTGTATCTTAAAAGTTTCACCGGTAGAAATCTTTTTACACAGCTCCTCCATTTCTGTTGCTACAAAACCCAGGCGGTGCATTCCGGTATCTAATTTTATATGCACTGGATAATTATTAATACCCGATTGCTGCAGGTATTTTTCAAATGCATTTAAAATACCGAAAGAATATAATTCCGGCTCCAGGTTAAACTGCACCAGCATATCAAAAGTGCTTTCTTCTGCATTCATTACCATTATGGGTAAAGTAATACCTGCACGGCGAAGTTCAACACCTTCGTCGGCATAAGCTACAGCTAAATAATCAACTTTTTGAAATTGCAACAAATTGGCAATTTCAAAACTGCCGCTGCCATAACTAAAAGCTTTTACCATCGCCATTAATTTTACACCCGGCTTTAACTGCTGCTGGTAAACTTTTAAATTATTGATGATGGCATTTAAATTTATTTCTAAAACTGTTTGATGTGTTTTTTGTTCCAGCAAATGGCTTATTTGTTCAAACTCAAAAACTCTTGCACCTTTTAATAATATGCTTTCGTTATAAAAATGCAGGGAAGGAAATTGCTGTTTAAATTCGGCGGTGGAATTAAAAAAAGCCCTTTCTTTTATTGTTTCAAAAGCATCACTGTGTTTTAAAATTTCGGTACCAATACCAATGATGCGCTGTATATTTTTTTGTTGTAAGATGTATGCCACTTCTTTATACAGCGCTGCATTGCTTTTGCCACTTTGTAAAATATCGCTGAGTATTACGGTGCGTTTGGGATGTTGCTGCTGTTGCTGCAAAAAATCTAAAGCAATGGATAAAGAAGTAATATCGGCACTGTAGCTGTCGTTAATAACGGAACAATTGTTGATACCTTCTTTTAATTCAAGCCGCATTTCCACAGGTTTTAACTGCAGCATACGCTCCTGAATTATTTCATCATTAACTTGCAAATACAGTAATACACACCAGCAGGTAATAGCATTTTTAATGGCAGCGTCATTAGTAAAAGGTATGGAGATACTTATTTTTCCTTCCTTAAAAATGCCTTTAATTACAGTATTGAATGGCTGTACCTGTATGGTGGTAATAAAAAGTGTTGCGGCTTCTTTTTGGCCCCAGCTAAAAAGTATGTTATTGTTTTTTTGCTGCAGCTCCAGCAATGCTTCATCTACCAAAATTTCATCTTTACAATAAATTACTATAGGCGTTTTTACAAAAAGATTTATTTTCTCTTTTATTTTTTCAGTAATATTTTCAAACCCTTCGCTGTGTGCTTCTCCAATATTGGTAAAAATGCCAATGGCAGGTTCAATAATTTTTTCCAGTCTTTGCATTTCGCCGGGCATTGAAATACCTGCTTCAAAAATGCCCAAATTATGTGTTGCATTTATTTGCCACACACTTAAAGGCACACCAATTTGAGAGTTGTAACTTTTAGGACTGCGTACAATAGTATAATCTGTTTGCAGCAACTGGTGCAACCATTCTTTTACAATAGTTTTTCCATTGCTGCCCGTAATGCCAATAACAGGTATATTAAATTGTTTTCTGTGATGTGCCGTTAATTTTTGCAATGCATCCAATACATTTGCTGCCAATAAAATATTGGCATCAGGATAATCATCTTCTAAAAAAACAAATGAGGCATCTACAATAAAATTTTTTACTCCTTTATTGTACAAATCTTTTACAAAAGCATTCCCCTGGCGGCGTGGCCCCTGTATGGTAAAAAATAATGTGGAGGAAGGAAATAATAATTTTCGGCTGTCAATTAACAGGTGTTCGATAACAGCAGCAGCATTTTTACCGATCAAAAATTTGCCGTCAATTATTTTTTCTATTTCAGCAATAGTATACATCTGTATTTATTGTTCAGCAATAATTTTAAACATCCAATAGCTACGAAATATCCTGCATTGTATAAGTCAATGGCTGTTGTAATAGTTAATGCGACTCATCATCTTCTGCTTGGTTACTTGTCTTTACATTTTCCCTGTCGATAAAAATAGAATATATAACAGAAGCACTTAAACAAACCAAAATAAAAGCAAGTGAAATAAATACCTGTGTGGTTTTATCTATCCATTGATTTATCCAATGCTCGCCAAGCATTTTTAAACCAATAAATATTAATACCACAGCAATGCCCTGTGGCAGGTAATCAAATTTATGTACAGCGCCTCTCAGCAAAAAGAATAATGAGCGCAGGCCAAGCACAGCAAAAATATTAGAGGTGTAAATTACCAGTTTTGCAGTAGCCTGGTAGTCCGGCGTTTTGGTATCAACAATCCCCATTACTGCAGGTATAGAATCTAATGCAAATACAAGATCGATGGCGGCCAGCATTATAACCACCACAAATAAAGTGGTGTACTTTTTTTTACCGTCTTCTATTACTGTAAACCTTCCGTTACCATCATTGGGTGCAAGCGGTAAAATCTTTTTTAAAAAATTATATACCTTACTTTTTTGCGGATCAAACTCATTTTCTTCTTCTACCGATACAAACATTTTATACCCGGTATAAACCAGGAACGCACCAAATACATATAACAGCCAGTGAAATTTTTCCACCAATGCAACACCAACCGTTATAAAAATAATCCTGAAAACAATCGCCATCAATATACCGATAAGCAGTACACGACCAAAGTTTTTTTCTTTAACACTAAAAGCTGTAAAAATAAGAATGAACACAAAAATATTATCTATGCTCAGGCTCCACTCCATAAGGTAAGCACTCAAATATTCCAGCGCAGGTTTCTGCCCTTCTTCTATCCATAAAAAAACACAGAATGCCAATGCCAGGCCTACCCAAAAAAAAGTTTGATACAGTGCTTGCTTTATAGTTATCTTCTTGTCTTTCTTACTCATCAAACCAAGGTCGAATATGAGTGAAATAATAATTACTGCACTAAAAACAAGGTATATCAATTGTGTTTTGTCCATTTTTTTATTTTGTGTATTTTCTTTTACGCCACCACTGGTAAATAATTGCAAATAAAAATACCAGTACAACAGGTATTGCAATATTTATTAATTGCCAGGTGGTTTTTTCCGCTTCAATTTTTTTTGTATCCAGCAAACGTAAGGTATAATCTTTTGCTTTGGCTTCGGATAAACCGGATGGATTAATTAAATAATCTAAACAGTTTTGCAAAAACGCTTTGTTGGCAAACTGGTATTCGTATTGTGTGCCTGCGGTGTAGCGGTTTATGCCCATGGGTAACGGGCCATCTTTATCTGCCGCATTTAAAACCATATCGCCATCAGCAACTATAATTATTTTTCCATCGGCAAAAGCCTGCGGTTGAAAACTAAGACCATACTGCTGCAAACTATCATTCATTGCCTGCGATAAACGGTTGTTGTACAAAGATTGAAATTTACCTTCTAACAAAACTGCTACAGGAATATTTGCTTTTTTAAATTTTGCATCTTCGGCGGCATTTACATTTTCTCTGCCGCTGATAACTGCAGGCGTGGCAATTGTCCTGGAGTTGGGAGATGAACTTAATAAAATTGTTTTCTTAATCCCTTCTGCCTCTGTGGTATCGATTGAATTTACAAATTGCCCCGACACCAGCCCAAGACTTTTGTTAATGGTGTGATTTGATTTTGTTTCAAACAAAGGAAAATAATTCCAGCGCAGGTATTCTAATTGTCCGCTTCCGTTTGTAACAAAAGGATAAAAATCGCATTGCAGATCCATCACTAAATCAGGATTAATTCTTGCGCCGTATTTAAACAGCAGATCATCTAATCCTAAACCTCTGTCGTAAGCTACTACTTCGTTTTTAATGCGAAGGCTGTCCATTTCTGCATCCAGCTTATCAATAAACAGCAATAATTTACCACCTCTCATTACATA
>NZ_JANMUN010000245.1:0-11169 GCF_031391665.1 Ferruginibacter sp. | reverse complement strand
CCTGCTTGCCATGCTGGCAATCGGTTTTTATTTTTCCAAAAAAAATAAAAACTCCGAACAGTTTACTAAAGCCTCAGGCAAAATTCCCGGCTGGGCAATTGGCCTTTCTATTTACGCCACATTTTTAAGCAGCAATACTTTTTTGGGTAATCCCGGTAAAGCATTTGGTGGCAACTGGAATGTTTTTGTTTTTAGTGTATCTATGCCGTTAGC
Organism: Ferruginibacter sp.; assembly: GCF_031391665.1. Taxonomy (GTDB): domain Bacteria; phylum Bacteroidota; class Bacteroidia; order Chitinophagales; family Chitinophagaceae; genus Ferruginibacter. The sequence goes on along the minus strand of NZ_JANMUN010000245.1, from coordinate 10,956 downwards.
AGCATGGGTGGCCACAAAATATTTTGTACCGTTTTACAGAAACACCGGGGAGATTTCTGCCTATACCAATTTGGAAAAACGTTTTGGCCCCTGGGCAAGAACGTATGCAGTAGTTTGTTTTTTATTAACGCAGTTTGCAAGAATGGGCACCATTTTTTTTGGTATGGCATTAAGCCTGCAGGCACTCACAGGTTTTAGTATGCAAAGTATAATGGTGGTAATGGGTGTGTGCATTATTATTTACACTGTACTCGGTGGTATGGAAGCCGTGATATGGACAGAAGTAGTACAGGGCATTATCAAAACATTAGGCGCATTACTCATTTTATATTTGGTCATCAAACAAATTCCAGGAGGGTTTAGTAAAGTAATTGAAATTGCAAAAGCAGATAATAAATTTAGTTTAGGCAGTACAGCATTTAATTTTACGCAACCCACATTTTGGGTAGTGCTGCTGTACGGGTTTTTTATTAACCTCAATAATTTTGGTATGGATCAAAATTATATACAGCGGTATCATACAGCATCGTCCGAAAAACAAGCGGCAAAATCTGTTTGGCTTTGTGTGTGGATGTATGTGCCGGTATCATTATTGTTTGTCATCATCGGTACATCGCTGTATGCATTTTATCAAATGCAACCCGATTTAATGGAGCCGGTAAAAATAAAATTAGCTACGGAAAAATTAGGAGCATTGGCATCTTCACAACAAATACAAACTTTAGCAGCCACGTTTACGCCAGCCGATTATGCCGATAAAGTGTTACCGCATTTTATGGTAACCAAAGTGCCCACAGGTTTGTTAGGTGTATTGGTGGCAGCCATTCTATCGGCGGCAATGAGTACCATCAGCAGCAATATGAATGCCAGTGCCACCGTGTTTACCATGGATATTTACAAAAAATATTTTAATCCAAAAGTGAATGATAAGCAACAATTATTTTCGTTGCATTTGGCTACAGTTATTTTTGGTTTAATAGGTTTAAGTGCAGGCCTGGCAATGATTGGTGCAAAAAGTTTATTAGATACCTGGTGGAAACTTTCCGGCATTTTTGCTGGCGGCATGCTCGGTTTATTTTTATTGGGGCTGATAAGTAAGCAAACAAAAAATGCAGCAGCGGTTACTGCAACCGTCATTGGCGTGCTGGTTATTTTATGGATGACGTTCAGCGAAAGCATCACCGACGAATACAGTTTTGTAAAAAATAATTTACACAGCAATATGATTATTGTAGTAGGAACGCTAACAATATTTTTAACAGGAATACTGATTACCAGGTTTAAGAAATAGCTGTACTACAGTAAAATTACACCGCATAATAGTAGTATAATACATTTTTATTGCTGTTGAAAATAAGGAAATTTATAAGCTATAAAACAAATGGATATGAACACCAATAAATTTGTTCCGGTAATGATAACACCCTTCAACTTAAAAGCAAAAGTTGATTTGGATGTGGTGAGTAACTTAATTGATTTTTATTTAGCCGCAGGCGTAAAAGGTTTTTTTGCCAATTGCCTCAGCAGCGAAATGTACAGCATTACCGAAGATGAACGGCTGGAATTAACGCAGCATATTGTACGTTATGTAAACGGCCGTGTGCCGGTTGTTGCTACCGGATCATTTGGATTAACGGTGAATGACAAAGCAGATTTTACAAAAAAGATTTATGATACCGGTATTAATGCCGTGATATTAATTACCGGCCATTACGCCAATGTAGAAGACAGTGACGACGTGTTGTTGAAAAATTTTGAAACCATGTTTAAACTTACCGGCAATATTCCATTGGGTATGTACGAATGTCCGGCGCCGTACAAAAGAATTATTGGCCCCGATGTTTTTAAAACTTTGTTATCAGCAAACCGTTTGGTGTATCATAAAGATACTTCGATTGATCTGGAAAAAGTAAAAGCAAAAATTGATATTGTAAAAGAAACAAAAAGTAACCTCGAGTTTTTTGATGCACATTCACCCAATGCCATGTACAGTTTGCAAATGGGCGCAAAGGGTATGTCATCCATCAGCGGAAATTTTTATCCCGAAATTTTAGTGTGGATGGTGAACAATGCCAACGATCCGGCAATGCAGGAAGAAGTAAAATGGCTGCAGGCAGAAATAAGCCGTGTTGATCCGTTGATACATATCGCTTATCCCATGAGTGCAAAATATTTTTTGCGTAAAAGAGGTTTGCCCGTGCGTACCATCAGCCGTGCCACTGCGTTGGAACTCACACCCGAACAAAAGAAAACTTTAGACGACATTCATGAAAGTTTTAAAACCTGGTGCGATAAATTAAAAATAAAACCTGTTGATGTGGAACAATTGATGTTACCAAAATATCAATTGGATGCTGCTATTTAATTAAATTGCTGTATGAATACATTCTTTTGTTTTGAGCCGGGCCGCAGTGCTGCTATGAGGCTTCATTGGCTGCCTGTGCCGAGTAGGATTTGTGTGCAGCCTCGGCATCGCACTCTTGTACGATATATCTTTACTCAGCTCTCCTTCATTGCAAAATCTCTTTGCGCCTCAGTTCCTTTGCCCCTTTGCGTGAAAACATTTATGCTCCTTTGTGCCTTTGTGTCTTCGTGGGAAAATAAAGTAAACGCTCAGCAAAACACAGATAATGCTTATGCCAAACCACTCAAAGAAGTTTTAAACGACATTCAAAAAAAATATAACGTCACCATAAAATTTGCCGACAGTGTGGTGGCCAATAAAAAAGTTACCTACGCCGGTTGGAAATACCGTCCCGATGTAGAACTAACTTTAGAAAGCATCTTAACACCATTAGAATTAAAAGTAAAAAAAGAAGGGGATAAAAAATATAAACTCAGTGCGTATGAATATTACCGCTGGCAACCTGCAGAAGGTTGGGCAGAGTTAGATAGAATTGCTGCACAATATAAAACACTGCAGGAATGGGAAAGTAGAAAAACAGAATTAAAATTATGCATGAAAGAAGCGTTACAATTAGCACAGCTTCCTGCATTACCCAATAACAAACCTGTAATTACTGCGGTAAGAAAATTTGATGGCTACACCGTACAAAATATTGCAATAGAAATTTTACCCGGCCTTTGGATAAACGGTTCATTATACAAACCTGCAAAATATAAAGGCAAAATTCCGGTGATATTAAATCCGGATGGCCATTGGGAAAAACAACGTTACCGTGCCGATTGCCAATACCGTTGCGCTGGATTTGCAAAAATGGGCGCCATGGCATTCAGTTACGATCTGTTTGCCTGGGGCGAATCGTTATTACAATTTAAATTAGAAGATCACCGCCGCAGTTTATCTATGACTATACAGGCATTGGGAAGCATTCGCATTCTCGATTATTTATTAGCACAAAAAGATGCCGACACCAATCGTGTAGCCATAACAGGTGGAAGTGGCGCAGGCAGTCATTCCGTTTTAATGACGGCATTAGATGACCGTATAAAAGTTTCCGCACCTGTGGTAGCAATAAGTTCGTATTTCTATGGCGGCTGCCCCTGCGAAAGCGGTATGGATATACATAGTTGCGGAGGAAGAACAGATAATGTAGAAATTGCTGCCATGGCTGCGCCAAGGCCGCAGTTGCTTATCAGCGATGGTGGCGACTGGACAGATAAAATGCCGGAACATGATTTTCCTTACCTGCAAAAAATGTATAGTTGGTATTGCAAAAAAGATGAGGTGCAAAATGTACACTTACCCAATGATAAACATGATTTCGGCATTACCAAACGTATTCCCTTGTACAATTTCATGGCAAAATATTTAAACTTAAATATCAAAGCCATACAAAATGATTCCGCAAAAATTGACGAATCAAAAATTACTATTGAACCGGAGCAGGCTATGTATGTATTTGGTGACAAAGGAGAAAATTTACCGGCACATGCCATACACGGATTTGAAAATTTGGAAAAAGTATTTGCTGATGAAATTCAAAAAGCAAAAACCAACCAGCGCTATAAAATCGGATTGATTGATCTGATGTTATTAAAAAGACAAAAGCTCGGCGCCATTACTTTAGCCGCCCAATTAAAAGCCGATGGAGTAGAAGTGGATATGGGAGGTTTGGGTACCCGGCCAACTTTTGATAACCAACTCTTAATTGATTCTGTAAGAAATAAATTTTTGCAAACCGCCAAAGAGAATAATGTAATCATATTTTCACTGGCCATGACGGGTTATTATGCCCAATCATTTTGCAACAGGACTGAGTATAAAAAAAGTATTGAAGATTGCATCAGCACCATGAAGCTGATGAATGTAAAAACGGCTTTTCTTCCTCTGGGTGTGCAGTGCGATTTAAAAAAGAATCCATCGGTAAGAGATTCCGTTATTGCAAGATTAAAAGTGGCCGGTAAAATGGCGCAGGATGCTGGTGTGGTCATTGGTATCGAAACGGCATTATCTGCAAAAGAAGAAGTACAATTATTAACAGCAATAAATTCTCCTGCAATAAAAATCTATTTCAATTTTTCTAATCCTTTAAAAGAAGGCCGTGATTTAATTAGCGAATTAAAAATTTTAGGCAAGGAAAGAATTTGTATGATACATGCCAGTAATAAAGACAGCGTATGGTTACAAAATGATCCGCAGATAGATATGTACAAAGTAAAAAAATGTTTGGATGAAATGGGCTACACCGGCTGGTTAGTTATTGAACGCAGCAGGGATGCTGCAAAAGCTTCGGATACAAAATATAATTATGGGGCGAATGCGGCGTATTTAAAGAAGGTGTTTCAGTAAAGATTAAATTCAATAAATGACTTATCAAGAAGAAATACATGTAATAAATGCTTTTTTTGGGTTGTATAAAAATTTCCTTATTGATAAGTTAGAGCATCCTGACTCTCCTGATTTTATTATGACTACGGACTCCAAAAAGATAGGCATAGAATTAACGCAGATAGTTCACAGTCAAAATGCAAAACAATTAAGTTCAGAGGAGATAAATTTTACTGATCTAGTCCTAAAAAAGCTAGTTCATTTATTACCTTTCAATTTTAGCATTAGCATTGATTTATTTACAAATAAGGGAGTTAGTAAAGCAAAACGGGAAAACATATCAACAGAAGTCGCCAACTTTTGTGCTAATGAATTTTTGAATTTAGAAGATACAATGCATGCAAGTGTGGAGCATGTGGAGACAGATCTTAGTTCTGCTATACCATTTGTTAGAGATCGTTTGCTTGGAATGGGTCTTAGAAATCTTCCTGAAGGAATAAAATCTATAAACTTATTTAGATATGATTTACATGGTTCATCTTTCAATTCACAATCAGAAGCTGCAGTTATTCCTGAGTTTTCAAAAAAAGTGTTAGATGACATATTGAATGCTAAAGAAATTAAACTTAGATCTTATAAACCTTGCGATGAATATTGGTTAATAATTTGGCAGGGTGGAGGGATAACTGGATATTTTAAGGGTATCGAATTTGACATCCCCATTTCTTCTACTTTTGATAAGGTATTTATTTTGAGAAGTGCCCAGAATGATCTTGTTATTTTGAAACCCTAATTTGAACTGTCCATCTTCGTTTGTAACCACTGTTATTGAAGAAAACACAGTTTTTGGTATCGAAGAAAAGCTATAGTGGGTAGCGGTGGGCTACGGTCTGGTTGTTGGTACGCTACTGGCGCAAGTGTTCTTCCGAAGGAAGCTCACTTGTGTCTACCAATACTACCGGACTGTGTCCGGATTATTACTTCACAACGGTTCAATTTTTATAAGCCCAATCTCCTTAGTGTAATAGTCTATTGCGCTGGAATATTTATAATGCCACGGTTCCCAAACCAGGCCAGACCGTACCGGGTTTTCATGCAAATAATTTAATCGCTGTTGTATTTTTTCAGGGGTGTTTAATTCTATCGGATGATAATCCTGTTTCCAGAATTGAAATTCCTTGTTGTTATTATTATTTTGGCCCACAAAATTAAAAATATTCAGCATCCACTCTTTCCTGCTTTCGGAAGGATTATCCTGAATGGCTTTGATAATTTGTTTGCTGCTGTATTTCTTAATGTCCCTTACAATGTCAGCAATTTTATTACTGTTGCTGCTTACAATCAAATGCAAATGATTGGTCATAATAACCCATGCATGAAGCTGCAATCCTTTATTTGCTATGCAATATTGCAAGCTTTTTACCAATAGCTCCTTATAACATTCCCTGCTAAAAACATCAATCCAGCCAACAACAGTAAAAGTTATAAAATGAGGGATAGCATCTTCGCCGGTTTTATATTTAGATGACATCAGCAATAATTTTATTGCTATAAATATAAACCATTTTGTTTAAAGGCTTAAGTGATGGTAGTAGTGAAGAGGCTTTTAATTAGTGAGTTTATTTTTTTTATGTTGTACCATGCTGCGGTCGCAGACCGCTTGAACTTATAGACACCAGTGACCAACCTTCGGTTGAACACTGGCGCCAGTGTGGGGACTTCGGGCTGGTTGTTGGTACGCTTTGCACATTGTCCCGGCTGCATACCAACAAAGGCCAAAGCTTTGAATCACGGATTTAATTTTTGCTCATCTGCAACTTCATTTTTTATATCATCTACAAACATTCTTGGATTCCATCCTTTTAATATTCCATCTAACACATAGGTATCAAGCATGGAAAGGCCTAATTCTGCCGCCTTCCCAATAATACCGCCAGCCGCAGCTCCTGTTGGCCCAGCTATAAGACCTCCGACGCCAGACCCTAAGCCAAACATCGCCACGGTCCTAACAAATTTTCCTCCAGTAGATTCGAAAAATTTGTTTTTACCTGCTATTTCGTCTATGTACTCTTCAGTAATATTCTTTGTATCAATACTTTTTGAAAGTGTATTAATCCACTTTCTATATTCTTTGATATTCTTTTTATATCTCAAATCAAAAACTCTTTCGAACGGTATTTTATTTTCAATTACGTAATCTTGAATGTTTGCAAGGTTTTCTATTTTCAAAATTTCGGAAGTGTTTTCAGAAACATGATAAGCAGTTTCGATATTTCTAACTGATCCTTTCGTCAAACTATAATTTTGGTATTTATCATAGCTTTTAAAGTTTTTTTCTGCAAGTACGGTTGTCTCTAAAACACTATGCCCAAGTTGAAATAGCTTATCTCTTTCAACCAGATTTAAATTTTCTGGTTCTTTGTCATTATTTAAACCCAATTCGGTTAATTGCCCCTTGACATAAGCATCAATTACTATTTTAGTTGCGTTATCAGCTATTGAATTGTCTGGCAAAACGTACTTGTCAATTACCCGTTTTTTAAAAATTCTTTTTCGGTCTTTGTGGAAAGAGAAGTAACTTAAAAGCTTATCAAGATTTCTTTCAGGGTCACTATCTTCATCAGAAAATTTACCAGAAATTAATGGAGGTTGTCCTATTATGGAACTTTCATCCATACTGCCATCTGGTAATTTCATGCCTAAGGAAGTAACAATTATTGGCGTCCATAATACTGGAATGATTATACCATATTCGATTAATTCTTCGACTTTGTTTATTCCAAGTTCTTTAATAAGAAAATACAGTTCAAGATTTTCTCTGTCAATTTTTATCGCAATTTTATCGAATAGAAGAAATTGTTCAAAAAGTAACGCTAAGATTTTCTTTTTCTGATATTCAGGTGACGCATTTTCTCCTATAGGAATAGGAGCTACTTGAGTGATGTATTGTTGGCCATACAACTCCAACTGGTCATTAAAAACTATATGTGTCTCTGCCATATTTAAAACCATGTTTAAACCATAAATATCTTCAGCACGATTTTGTTTGTAGTTAAGATTACACCAACAAAGGCGAAGCAGAATTGTCTGCAGTTTTTTATCGTTCCTCCTTGAAAATTATCTACTCTGTAACTTGTATTAAGCAAACATAGTTTTTAAGAATTTTTACCTGTTCCTTTAATTCTTTTTTCAAAAGCTGATTTGATGGCTGCGGGATAATAGCATTTGGAATCATGTTCATTAAGCTTAATAGGTAAGTTGCTTTAATAGCATAATTTACATTTTCAATTGAAGTTCCAACTGCTTTGCTATTTAGTTTTGCAGAAGTAATACCTATAATATTTCCTTGATTATTAAATAACGGACCGCCGCTGTTGCCAGGTTGAAGGGGAATTGATATTTGATAATACCTTACATCATCTGCTATACCTGATTTGGCACTTATAATTCCATCGGTCACTTTATAATTTGTGCCCATAATGTCATTTAAAGGATAGCCAATGGTAAAAGATTTTTCACCTATATCTGCTTTCTCTGAAATTCCATAGGGTAAAGATGTAAGACCATTGAATTTATCATCTTCAAGTTGAATTAATGCTACATCATTTTTACTATCAATAAGAACCAACTTTGCTTTGTAATTGAAGTTTCCAATGTCATTCGATATATTAACTTCAATATTTTTTGCACCTTCAACTACATGAGCATTTGTAGCAATCAGACCATTTGTTGATACAAAAAAACCACTTCCAGATGTACCAGAAGATTTTTTAGTCGTAGCTTTCGAGTTTTCAGATGTAGGATACATTTTAATAAACTTATTCTGTCGTTTCTCGCCACTTTGTTCCTTAAACTCTATTGACAATAATGCTTCATTTTCCATCATTCCAAAGGTTTCAACTGATGTCTTGTCACCTAAGTACCATTTCACAGAATAAAAACCATTCATAGAAGTCGGTTCAAAAACAGCCTTAACTTCTCCGGGGCTCCATATTTTATTATCAGCTTCAATTATAATTGCAATAAATTTATCATCTTTTTTCTTTACAGCGAATTTATAATAACTCATTTTATCATTTTGGTACGATTTGTAAATACCTTCAATAATATTGAGCTTAGCTGAATCTAAATATTTTTTTAATAATTCCTCTGATTCGTTAGTCGTTTCAACTTTTGTATATTCAATACGTGGTGTAAGTTGAGGGTTGAAATTATATTTCAAATCATCAATTTTACCAAATGCCCTTTTTGTGGCTTTGTTATAATCGTCTTGCATTGACCAGCCCATTGCTTTCCCTGTGTTTGAGTAAACTACTTCACCTTTGCAGTTCTTAACTGTTAGAGAAACTTCGTTTGTTCCAACTGTCACATTTGTATGGTTAATAATACAGTTTAGAAGTAAACATCGATTCCCTTTAATGTCATTGAGTGGGGGAGTTTTATCACTGAAAACAACAAATCCTTTGTCTGAAAAATAACTTCTGAGTTTGGAGGAAATACTCCAAATATCAATGTCCCCATTTCCGTAAGTAAGAGTCGGAACAAAAACATACTTGTAACCATTTAGTTTTTCAATTGATTGCCCTAATGAGTGATTAGTAACAAATAGAAGAACTAATATTGTCAAAGCTTTTAACTTGGACATAAGCTTGGTTTTAAAATTACAGGCAACTTGTATATTTATGCTACAAGGCGTTACTTCAAATTTTACGGTTGCTTGATCTTTCAACTTTTTGATGATGTACATTTTATTTTTTTTCAAAAAAACTTCGCTACGCTTACTTATACAAAGCAGGAGTTTTTATTAGGTACTTAAAGATATTATTTAAGTTTGATATTTAAAATTTATTAATCACTCACAAATCCTTAGACGGATTCTCCGCTTCAATTAAAGCCCCCCAATGGTATGCAGTTGAAAGGATTGCGACGCAACGGTGATGCCATGGAAATATAAAGCTGGTATTCAAAAATCAAATAGTAATATCTTCCATCTTTTTAGTAAATACCTACCTTGTTAAGCGGTATTGATTTAGGTAAATTGTACATCGTAATGGCTTTGCTCAAATATTTTTAGCGCACTAATTTTTTAACGATGAAACGATTGTCCCAATGCTTGCCTGCACTGTTGCTGGTGTTGTTACTGCTTTTTAATTTTAATGCATGGGCTGGCGATATTTTTGTGGCTGCCAATGGTTCGGATGTAAATGATGGATCGAAACAAAAACCACTGGCAACAATAAACGCTGCATTGCGCAAGGCCAGGGAGTGGCGGCGTTTGAATGATGCGGCAATTGCAGGCGGGATAAATATTATTGTAGGCGGAGGGATATACAATTTATACGAACCGGTTTTTATAAGCCCGGAAGATGCAGGCACTAACGAAAGCCCTACATATATACAAGCTGCACCAAACGAAACACCCATTTTAAGTGGTGGATTTAAAATAAATAATTGGCAAAAGTTACATAAAAAAATAGCAGGCCTTCCATTAAATGCACAGGGAAAAGTTTGGGTAGCGGATGTGCCGCTTACCGCAGGAAGATTGTCCGAATTCAGGCAACTGTGGGTGAACGATAAAAAAGCGATAAGAGCAAAAAGCATGAACGGCGATTTGATGGACCGCATTTTAAGCTGGGATAAAAAAGAACAGACCTGCTGGATACCTGCACCAAAAACTTTATCGCTGCAAAATGTACAGGGCATGGAAATGTTTATTCACCAATGGTGGGCCATTGCCATTTTACGCATTAAAAAAATGGAAGTGCAGGGCGACAGTGCCAAATTGTTTTTTCAGCAACCTGAAAGTAAAATTCAAAGCGAACATCCGTGGCCGGCACCATGGCTATCGAAAGAAACGGGTAACTCTGCGTTTTACTTAACCAATGCCCTGCAGTTTTTAGATGAACCCGGCGAATGGTATTTGGATATTACTAATCATAAAATTTATTACTGGCCGGGGGCAAATGAAAATTTGTTGACAGCAAATGTTGTAGCACCTTCTTTAGAAACCTTAGTAAAAATTGAAGGAACGATTGATAAACCCGTTACCAATATTTTTTTTACAGGTATTTCTTTTCAGCATACGGGTTGGTTGCGGCCTTCGCAACAAGGCCATGTGCCACACCAGTCGGGTATGTACATGACGGAAGCGTATAAACTAAAATTTCCGGGAACAGAAGATAAAAAAACCTTAGATAACCAGGCATGGATTGGCAGGCCGGCTG
>NZ_JANMUN010000184.1:0-10102 GCF_031391665.1 Ferruginibacter sp. | reverse complement strand
TTACCGGCTTCTCTTGCCTCTGCAATTACATAAGCAGAGCCTGCTTCCAGTTCGGCTTTCATTAATTCAATCCATTTATAAGGAGGCATAATATGTGCAGCATCTTTACTACCCACTTCACTTAATACGGTAAAGTGTTTGGTTAATTTTTCTATGTAGCCGCATTTTTCTGCATGCGGTATGGTTATAGAACCGTCACTAACTTCCACATAATTAATCCCAAATTCTTTACAAACATTTATAAAATCTTCAAACTGGTTTCTTATTAAAAAGGCTTCAAACAAGGTTCCGCCAAAATAAACCGGTATATCGTAAGATTGGTAAACAGCCAATTTATCTTTTAGGTTAAGGGTTACATAAGAAGTGCCAAAGCCCAGTTTAACAATATCCACATGCGGATGCGATACACTCATAAAGTTTTTTGCTTCTTCCACACTAAGGCCTTTATCCATTACCATTGTAATACCATGTTCACGTGGTTTTTTATTTCTGTCGGGTATTTGAGAGAGGTTAAAATTCATGCTTATTTTTTTAAAGTGGTGCAAATGTAAAAACAAATAGGCAATAAACAATTGTCAATGGTCAATTGTGAATGGGCAATTGTCATTTGTGATGCACAATAGCAGATGGGCAAAAAATAATTAGAAATACTTAATGAGATCTTTTCTTTTTAAAACGGGCAATTACATCTACCACCTGCTGGCTTTGTAAAATGGAGGGATTTAATTCAATTAATTTTTTAATAAGTTTTGGATTTATTTGCATGCCATTTTCCAATTGTATTATGGCTTCTTTCGATTTTCCCATTGCGAATAATATAGCACTTTTGTAAAAAAGAAAAATAGTTTTACCATCTGTTTGTTCGTAGGCAAACCCAGCATATTCCAGTGCTTCTTCAAACAGTTCGGCTTTGTAAAGGCATTTTAGTAATTCCATCCACCCGTTTAAATTTTTTGGTCTAACCCTTACTACATTGCCAAAATAAGTAATGGCATCATCTAATTTACCCATTTCCATATAACATTGACCAAGCGCAAGATTATACTCTGGCTGCAGGCGGTGCATACGCATAGCCACATCTAAATTTTTAACCGCACTGCCCCAGTTACCTTCATTCATGTAAGTACAGGCAATCTTATAATGCAGCTGGCTATCGCCATTATTAAGGTGTGCCGCCTTTTTATAGTTAAACCTGGCTTCTGCAAAGTTGCCCATCTTATCATAACAGTGCCCGATAGCCTCATAAATAACATCCTCTGGTCTGGCTAATTCTAAAACTTTTTCCAGCACTTCAATGGCTTCTTTGTATTTACGCAAACGTAAAAAAGCATCTCCCATATTACGCCATGCGTAATCAAACTTATCATCAATAGCTACCGCATAGTGATAAGCATCAATAGCTTTTTCGTACAACTTTAAACCCTGGTAAGCAGCAGCAAGATTAAACCATGCCAGTTCGTTAAACGGAAATTCGTCAATTATTTTTTGATGCAGCCGTATACCTTCTTCATTCCTTCCGGTAAAGTCCGTCCAAAAACAAATTTTGTATAAGGCTTCTTCGTTGTTGGGTTCCTGTTCTAAAATCATTTTAAGGCAATCAAAAACTTTTTCAAAATTTTCGTAATCATCATATACATCTGCCAGTTCAAATAACAAATCAATTTTTTCTTCGCCATCAAAATCATCTAAAGCTGTTTCTAAAACAGCAGCAGCTTTTTCCTGCTGGTCTAAAGCCAGGTAGGCATCAGTTTTTAAAATAAAAAGGTTGGTGTCTTTTCCATCCAGTAATTCTGCCTGCTCCAAAATATGAAGTGCTTCTTTATAACGCCGCAGGGCAATTAACAGATCTGCTTTTCTTAATAATAATGGGGCCGAATAAGGATATTGCCGGATGGCATATTCAGAAACTTCAAGCGCAGGAGACAGTTGTTCCTTTTCGTCATAATAATCAATAAGGCGCTCAAAGGAATCCTCTTCTATAAAAGAGTTGGCTTTGCCCGATTTAAGGTTGTTGTATTGCAACAGCAATTCCCTTAATTCATCTCTGTCCTGACGGTAAGGATGTTTACTCATTTGTGGTATAAGTTATTGTAAATTACCCACTTTTAAATAACTATACAAGTTTTTGTAACTTTTTTTTCCTTAAATCGTTAAAGAAATGCAAAAACAATGTATGAACGGTATGTAAATACCGGATATTTTTTTATATATTTGTCCTATAAATTTAACCAATGATTAAGATATCAAAATTACTGCTTGTTGCGATTGTGCTTTTTGGCGCAACGCAAAGTGTTTTGGCTGATAGAGGCATTGGAAAAAAAAGTAAATCAAAAGTTACTTTAAACATCAGTACCCCTGCAACATTAAGAAATTCTGTTTCTCTTAACCTTAAATCTGGTTTAAGATATACGGGAAGTGTATTTTTAAATAAGGCCACTGCCGGCAATTCAATGATAAGCAAAACGCTGGTAACTTATCAAAAAGGAAATACCGTTTATATCATTCCTTACAAACAAAAAATTATAATGCCTGAAATAAAGCCGGGTTATACAGGAATGAAATTGATTATAAAATCGCATTGAAAAATAATTGCCTCACAAATAAGTGAGGCTTTTTTTTGCAATGACTATTCGGAAAATAATAAAATGTTTATAGTTTAAAGCGCTGTCTTGTTTGAAAAGACAGCGCTTTTTGTTATTTTTAGGTTCTACCTAATTGCATTATCTTCTCATGAAGAAATATTTACTTCTTATTATTTTATCAATTGTTTGTTTACAGGATGTTTATGCTAACCACACAAAAGGTGGTTGGATGTATTATGAGTATTTAGGTCCGGGTATTAATGACCCTAATAAATTGAGATATAAAGTTGGATTAAATTTTTATGTAGAATGCAACACTCCTGTACCTGAACAACCTTGGAATTTTTCATTTTTCAGTGGCAGGTTTCCATACCCTTTTATACAGGATGTACCAGTTAGCCCTAGCGCTTCATTTCAAATACTGGGTTGTGTAACTATGAGTTGTTACCCGTGCATTTCTAATGTACCCGAAAGATGTTATGAAATAAGAAATTATGAAATCATTATTGAATTAGACCCTTCGCCGAATGGGTATATTATTTCAAAACAAAGATGTTGCAGGATTGGTGGAATCACTAATATTTTACCCCCATCTTCTGATTATGGAGCCACTTATACAATAAAAATACCCGGAGCTAATGATGGCCCAACAGCACAATTTAACGCAAGCCCTCAATTTATTTTTAATGATACTGCTGTTGTTTGCGGTAATAATGAATTTTCTATAAATTTTACAGCAAATGATGCTGATGGAGATTCTTTGTCTTACTCTTTTGTTGATGCATATAATGGCGGGTCATCTACCGCTCCAAGCCCTGGAACAGCATCACCACCTCCTTATGGTATCATATCTTATCAACCACCCTATTCTGGCCTTCAACCCCTTGGTTCATTAGCATCTATTGATCCAATTACAGGAATTATTAGTGGCATTGCGCCCCCGCCAGGCGAATATGTAGTTTGTGTTTTAGTAAAAGAATATAGAAATGGAATCAATATTGGTGAATCGAGAAAAGAATTACATTTAGAAACTGCTCCTTGTACTCCTTTAATAGCAAACCCTAACCCCAATTTTACAACCTGCAATGGGTTTACTGTAAATTTTTTCCATAACAGTTCGGGAGCAAATTCAGTATTTTGGGATTTTGGCGATGGGACAACTATTGCCGACACCTCAATAATTGATAATCCTGTATACACTTATACAGATACGGGAACCTATGTTGTTACTTTTATTATTAATCCCGGAGAACCGTGTACTGATACTGCCAAAAGAATTGTAAAAGTTTATCCGGGGTTTTTCCCGGGGTTTACAATATCCCCAACACTATGCGTTGGTGTGCCTGTTCAATTTACAGATACCTCCAAAACTGTTTATGGTGTAGTGGACAGCTGGCGATGGGATTTTGGAGAAATATCCATATTATCTGACACCAGCCGTTTAAAAAATCCTGTTTACACTTATCCTGCACCAGGTGCTACTTACAATGTAAAATTAGTAGTAACAAACAGTAAGGGCTGTATAGATTCCATGACTGTGCTGCTAACCATTGCAGATCCTCCTGCAGTAAATGTATTTCCTGCAGATACCATTTATTGCGGCCTTGACAGCCTGCAACTAACGGCTACGGGCACAGGAGTTTTTAACTGGACGCCCAATACCAATATTATTGGTGCCAATACCGCCACTCCATTAATATTTCCCACAGTGCTTACAAAATATTATGCAACGCTTACCAATGCTGCCGGTTGCAGCAGTAAGGATTCTATTACTGTTACACCCAAAATGGATCTGAGCAATGCTATTGCCGGTCCAAACCCTATTTGTGAGGAAGATACCATTACATTAAACGGCAGCAGTAATTATGCAACTAATATTAGCTGGCAATGGAGCCCGGCAGCAACTGTGGAGTCGTCAACAAATATTACTACAAGAGTTTTTCCTCTGGTAACTACTAATTATTTACTTACTACCAGGTGGGGTAACCATTGTGTTGCCACTGCCAGTAAATTAATTACTGTTAAACCTTTGGCCATACCTAACGCAGGCCCAAGCCCTGCTATTTGCGGCGGCCAACAATCGGCACAGTTAAATGCAAGTGGTGGTAATACATATACCTGGTCTCCTCCAACTGGTTTAAGTAATGCTAATATTCCAAATCCCGTTGCTTCACCTTCCGTTACAACTGTGTACACGGTATCCGTTGGTGTTACAGGCTGCAGCAAAACAAGAGATGACAGTTTAATTGTAAATGTGATAGCGTTGCCTGCGCTAACATTGCTTAACGATACCCTTATTTGCAATATTGACACTTTGCAACTTACTACAACCGGCACAGGCAATTATAACTGGACACCCAACTACATGATTAATAACACAGCTATTTCAAGCCCTTTGGTTAGCCCTGATGTGCCTACAAAATATTTTGTTACACTTACTGATGGATACGGCTGCCATAGCGATGATTCAGTTTTTGTAGATGTAAAAGATCATGTTACACTTTTTGCAGGTAATGATACTACTATATGCCAAACCGATGGATTTTTACTAAATACTATTGGTGATGCATTGCATTATAAATGGATACCGGCCACTTATTTAGATTATGATACTTTAAAGCGTCCTTTCGCCAGGCCACTTAGCACTACTACTTACAGTGTGGTAGGCAATATTGGCAAATGCCAGGGTAATGACGATATTGAAATTAAAGTAGCGCCTTATCCTGCCGCCAACGCAGGGTTGGATACAGCACTTTGCCCGGGTTTTTCTGTTCAGTTAAATGCAACCGGTGGCAGCAGTTATTTATGGACTCCCGTAACTTTTTTAAATAACAGGAATATACCCAATCCTTTTTCAACAGCACCTTCGGCAAGCGTACGTTATATTGTAACAGTTACGGATACTTTGGGTTGTCCCAAGCCGGTAAAAGATACAGTGTGGGTATATGTTTATCCCAAAGTAATTGCCAATGCAGGGCCAAGAGATACCAGTGTGGTAATTGGCGAACCATTGCAGCTGAATGCAGGCGGAGGTTTTTCTTATTTATGGAATCCTTCCACATGGCTAAATAACCCCACAATTAAAAGCCCTGTTAGTTTACCGCAGGATAATATTCAGTATGTGGTCATTGCATTTTCTAATCCCGGCAATTGTATTGGTACTGATACCATTGATGTGAAAGTATTTAAGATTGATCCAGATATGTATGTACCCACCGCCTTTACGCCGAATGGCGACGGCAACAATGATATTTTCAGACCAATTTTACTGGGCATGAAAGAATTAAAATACTTCAGGGTGTATAACAGGTTTGGCAACTTACTGTACAGCACTGCAGATATTGGAAAAGGTTGGGATGGTACTTATGCCGGAAAAGGACAAGACCCAGCTACTTATGTTTGGATGGCTGAAGGGGTAACCTACAAAGGCGACATCAAATTTAAAAAAGGTTATGTGGTATTGATAAGATAAAAAATATTGTTACAATTATTTAAAAGAGGCAGTCTCGAAAGTTCCAGCGATTGTCATACTGAGATTATCGAAATATTGTAATCGCTGGCAAACAAATCTGTAATCATTTCGATAAACTCAATGTGACAGATTTGTTTGCTTTTGAGACAGCCTCTTTTTTATTTGCTGGCATAGAAGTAATTTGCAGCTATGAACAACATTGTTTTAATAACCGGTGCAACATCC
Source organism: Ferruginibacter sp. (assembly GCF_031391665.1). GTDB lineage: Bacteria > Bacteroidota > Bacteroidia > Chitinophagales > Chitinophagaceae > Ferruginibacter. Next base: position 3,823 of record NZ_JANMUN010000184.1, on the reverse strand, counting down.
GGAATTGGAGAAGCCTGTGCAAAAAAATTTGCGGCTGCAAAACACAATTTAATTATTACCGGAAGAAGAAAAGAAAGATTGGATGAATTAAAAACTCATCTTGAAAATGAATACAGCATTGCTGTATTACCACTTTGTTTTGATGTACAGAACAGAGATGCTGTATTTAATGCGATAAATAATTTATCTGCCGAATGGCAAAACATTGCAATACTTATTAATAATGCAGGGCTTGCACTGGGGAGAGATAGTTTTGAAGATGCCGATTTAAACGATTGGGAAACCATGTTGAATACCAATGTGCACGGACTGCTTTATATTACAAAGGCTGTTATTCCTTTTATGATTGCTAACAATAAGGGCCATATTGTAAACATGGGTTCTGTTGCCGGTAAAGAAGTGTATGAAAAAGGTAATGGCTATTGTGCCAGCAAATTTGCAGTAGATGCTTTAAACAGGGCCATGCGTATCGATTTATTAAAGCATAATATAAAGGTTACCGGCATACACCCTGGTGCTGTAGAAACAGAATTTTCTTTAGTAAGATATAAGGGAGATTCGGCAACTGCATCTTCTACTTATAATGGCATTACACCACTTACGGGAGCAGACATTGCTGAAGTAATTTTTTACTGTACTCATTTACCTGCCCATGTTTGCATTAACGACCTGGTAATTACGCCAACACAGCAGGCTGATGCCTTTTATTTTAATAGAAATCAGTAAGTTAGGATTTTATTGGTACTTTAATTCTTATGGCACAATATTAGCATCATATATTCCGTTCAAGTATCGTTAGCCCGTTTAGGCCAAACTTTATTGTAAAAATCCAGTAAAATGTCGTAAACTTGTTAATCCTATTACTCAAACTGAAAAACCAATGAAAAACCTAAGACCACTACTTTCAGCAATTATTTTCCTTTTATTTAGCTATTCAATTAATGCACAGGATGTAATACGTCAAAATGCCTGCAGCAGTCCTGCTATTATGCTACAGGCCGACAGTATGAAAAAAGAATTGGCCAAACAGGGGTTTATTGTGGTAAAAGAGGCTTCTATGGAAATGGAAAGTGAGTACGAAATGCCTGTTATTGTTCCTTTAACAGAAGGTAGCTGGTACCAGTTTGTATTTATCGGCGATATCAGCTCAAAATTATATGAAGTAAGAATGTTTGACTGGAACGAAAAACAGGTGGTGTACCAGAAAAAAATGTGGGGCGATGTGGATGGCAATGTTATCAGTTATTCTTACATACCTCAATTTTCGGAGTACCATATGATGAAACCCGTACAGGTAAATAAAAAGAAAAAGGGTTTATGCGGTTATGTAATGCTGCTTAAAAAAGTTAAATAACTCGTTTTTTGCTTGGTTATAATCTCAAGAGAGTTCTGTTAAAACAGGGCTCTTTTCTTTTACCTATGCTCTCAATAAAATTTTAGCCAATAATCACAAATCCTTTGAGATTTACAAAAACTGTTTAGGCCTAAACAATTTTTAAAATTATTAGAGCTTTATAAAACCCGTCTGGTTTGCGAATTGTTTTACTTTGTTTTATCATCCAGAAACCTTAGAATAACCATTGCTTTTGCGTATGTGCAGCATTCCAAAACCTTTTACGCTACACAGCAATAAAAATGCCCATCAAAAATGATGAGGAAGAATTACATGTAATATTTTTTTACCTTATTGTGCTAACGAAACATTTATCTGCACACCTGCTCTTGTATTGGTAACCGGCGCACTGGAGGATATGTAAGGTATTACCTTGCGCTGATCGAAATAAAACTTAACCTGCACCCTGTTACTGAGATAATAATCAATAGTTGGTACAATGGTAATTTCTTTACTGCCACCAGTTGCAAAGTTTGTATTTTGATCTAACCGGCTGTTGGCAGTTACGTTATCCCGTATTTTAAAATCCAAGCGGAAATTAATTTCATTCTCCAATTTGCTTTTGCTGGTACTGGCGTTTTTACTTTGCAAAAATTTAGGCAAGTTTATATTGAATGGTAAACGCAAACCTTTTTTTCTGTAGCCTGCACCAATACTAAATTCCGAACTGCGTACCTCACTCAATTGAAAATCTATAAGGCTTAAACTTAACTGCCTTGTTTTAGCATATTCAAATTTAAACTGCATCTGGTTGGTAAACATCATATCTACCCCTACTAACGGCGAAAACTGTTCGCTAATAGAAATGTTGGGCACCAGAAAAAAAGGAAGGTAATTATTAGATGCAGTGTCATAAAAAGACGGGTAACCAAATCTTGAAACATCCTGGTACAGCAATGCTGAAGTAAACCCGTTCATGCTAAGGCTTCCATTATATCCATGAGAGATGGAGAAATTAGTAAATATTTTTTCTAATCCTTTAACACGGCTTAACCCATTGTAATCAATCTTCCAGTTAGGTTTGGGTAAAATAGCACGGAAAGGATTTGATTTTATATTGGGATTACTTTGTTTAATTAAAGAAACTGATTTAGGGTCATCTGATGTATAGGCGGCAATAAATGCCGGCACCAGTACATCAATAGCATATTTTCCGTAGCCATAATAATAACCATCTGCACCGGGTGTGGTACGGCCATTTACAATATTATATGTATTTGTTTTTCCTAAACGTTCAGATAAAATAACCCTGTAATCCTGAAACTTTTTAAAGGTTTCGGAAACACGGTTGGGATCGAATTTACCAAACAAAGTTTTGTAGGCAATATAGCTTACATCAAAACCACCGCCGGCATAAGGGTTAAGGTGGCCAAATTTAAAATTGGAGCCTCCGCTGGTATCTGCATAACGGAATGTTTCAGAATAGTTTTTATTAAAAGTCTTTCTTAAGTTTATAGAAATGGTTAAATCTCTTACTGGTTCCAGTTGTGCAGTTAAAGTGATAGATTGATTAAAGTTTTGTGTAAATAAGGAGTTGAAAGTAGTATCCTTAGTTATAAGCCCTTTTGCCGCAGCATTATTTAGCCAGCCGGTATCTGGTTGCCGACCTAAAAGAAAGTCGACACCGGGTGCCATGCTCTTCCAGTTTTGCCCAAGGTATTTTGTACTGTCGGCATAGCCGGGTAAACGGGTATTGGCATTTTCAGAAACGGTGGCGCTTACCTGTTTAATACTGGTTAATAATTTACCAAGAATTTTTTCGGGTGTGCCAACATAAGGCAAAGCTGTCCTGTCAATTATTTTTCTTGTTTTAATAATTTTCTTACCCGTTTTAGTAGTTACTGTATCTTTTACTTTAGTTATACGCTTTCTCCATTTTTCCCTGTCTTCTTTATTAGATGGTTGCTCTAACTGGCGCAGCCATTTAGATTTTTGGTATAATCTTGTAAAATCAAATTGTGCAGCAGCTTCTTTTTGCTGGCCATTTTCTATAATATTACCCAGGCTAACTGCCAAACGTGATGCACCAATCCATCCATAATTTGCCTGGTAACTAACATTCATCGTCGTCCAGTCCAGCAAAGGAAATTTTGTGGTAGGCAATGTGTAAGTAAAATTGGCGGTATGCCTGTACATAGTATTTCTTCCGCCTTTAAGAAAGTTTTTCCAAACTGAATCTTTTTTTGTTTTGTTGTCCAGTCTTCCTGCCGGCTCATCTACCCTTGAATTATTGGTGGCGGTAAAATCGAAGTTTATGGACCGGGTAAAATTCCAGCGTAAAATATAATCTCTTTGAAAAATAAAATATTTATCATAAGTTTCCGGAATAGCATATTTGGATGCCCCAACACTACGTGGACGAATAGCCCCTAATTGCCGGTTAACATCTGCACGGAAACTTAATGTAGAGGGGATAAGATTTACATTAAA
>NZ_JANMUN010000183.1:0-3552 GCF_031391665.1 Ferruginibacter sp. | reverse complement strand
ACAGGTGTTGATTAATGATTAGGCTTAATAAAAAAATAAGAGCAAAGTAAATTTGTAGTAGATGTCTTTTCATAGTATTCCAGTTTTGGTGCTGAAAATGGGATTCGGATATTTATAGTATTCATCATTGTTGGCATTAGTTGATGTAATTTATTATTCCTGCAAAAAGGAATAATACTATTTGCCTTATGGGAAGTACGAGGGTAGAATCTGTACCAGGGTTATTTATTAAAACAGTAAAATAATACCTGGTTTTTTAATGGTTAATTACAGCACTTATTACTTTGACAACGCAATAAGTTTGCTGTTAGTATGTAAAAGAATCACTTCTTTTAAATTTGTTTATAAATACCTGTAATTCAGTTTTTTTACTTAAAAATTCCATGAATTTTACTTGTCTTTTTTTAATGGATATAGTACAATTTATATCGTCTGTGGTACTTTTACAAGTAATTTAAGCAGGGTGTTATTTCGTTTTTTACGCTGTTTTACCTGAAGGTTTATAGATGAATACTAACGCCTGATATTTTTTCGTTTTAAATCAGTTGCTTTTTAATTTTTAAAAAAAGGGTTCAGTTTTTGTGTTATACTATTTCAGTTTTGTTAGAACATAAAAATCCAACTATGAAAAAAAAATTAATACTCATGAGTAAAACATGCTGCTTACTTTATTTTTTTATTTGTGCCCAGCACATAACTGCCCAAACATCATTTACAAAAAGAACAGTTGCATCCGGATTTAATTCGGCATGGGAAATAGTGTATGGCCCAAACGATTCGTTGTGGGTTACAGAAAATAAAGCATACACTATCAGCAGGGTAAGTATTGCCACTGGACAGAAAACAGCGTTAATAGATTTAAGAGCAACTGACCCGTCAATAAATTTTACATCAGGCAGCGGCACACAACCACAGGGCGGCTTAATGGGATTGGCTATACATCCTAATTTATTTTCAACAGACGAAGCGGTTAGAAATGCTGCACCATGGGTTTATGCTGCGTATGTATATAACAGAGGCGCTTGCCCCGGTACTAATACCAGTTGTGTTTTTACAACAAAAATTGTAAGGTTTGAATATGACGGTGATGCTTTGATAAACCCTGTTACAATAATAAATTCTATACCGGGCAGCAGCGATCATAATTCGGGTAGGCTGGTAATTAGCCCTGTTATTGAACCCGGGGCAGATGCTGACCATACACAATACAGGCTATACTACACCGTAGGCGATATGGGGGCAGGACAGTTTTTAAATACTACCCGTACAGAAAATGCACAAAATGTTAATGTAATGGAAGGCAAAGTATTAAGATTAAATACGCAAATAGATAATGACGGGGGTGCCGATAACTGGGTACCTAACGATAATCCGTTTTATAACTCATTAGCTATTACACCGCAGGATTATGTTTTTTCTTCAGGCCATCGTAATCCGCAGGGCCTTGCATGGGGTAATGTAAATGGCACAAACTTTTTGTACAGCAGCGAACAGATGGACAGAACCGATGATGAAATAAATATTATTGAATCCGGAAAGAATTATGGTTGGGATAAAGTATCTGGTTATTGCGATGATAACGTAAACGGTTACCGCATTGGCCAAAATAATAGCGTAGATGAAGATGCATTTTGTACAGCTAATATTGGGGTACACAAAGAACCCATCTTTACTTTATTTACAGCAACTGCTGCCGAGATGCCCGCTTTAATGGCTGAATCAAATAATAACCTTTGGCCAACAGTAGCCTGTTCCAGTATCGATTTTTATGGCCAAAATATTATTCCCGGATGGTCAGCTTCTTTATTAATTACGCCGCTCAAAAAAAATATGATTTACCGGGTTAAATTAAATGCTGCAGGTAATGGCATTACAGGGGATACCGTTTCGTATTTTAGAGGCGATGGTAACAGGATAAGAAGAATTATCACAAGCCCCGACGGTTTTAAATTTTATGTTGCACGGGATGTTGGGGCTTCTTCAAACGGTGGAAGTATTATGGAATATGCTTACACCGGGCCGCTGTTAGCCATAAATGATAACAGTGATAAACCAACTGTAGTAAAAAACCTGGTAAAAATTTATCCAAACCCAGTTTCAAATGTTTTAAATGTACAGGCTAAAAAAGAAATGCGTAAACCCTTACTGGGGCAGTTGTATGATATGAATGGCAAACTCGTGAACGCCACAACATCTTATAAAAATAATTTTTCAATAAACATATCTTCTTTATCAAAAGGTATTTATACTTTTAAATTGTATAATGCTTTTGATGTAGAAATGCAGATTGAGAAAATAATTAAATTTTAATTTCGATAATTAGTTTGAAAATAAAAAAGCCGCAATTTTCGTTGCGGCTTTTTTATTAAATCTTTCCTACCATATTTTCCGGTATAACCCATTCGTCAAACTCTTTTGGTGTTACATAGCCTAACTTAACCGCCATCTCTTTTAAAGTAGTATTTTCTTTATGCGCTTTTTGTGCAATTTCTGCAGCTTTGTAGTAACCAATTTTTGTATTAAGTGCAGTTACCAGCATTAAAGAATTGTCTAAATGTTTTTTGATATTTGCTTTTAGTGGTTCAATGCCCACAGCGCATTTATCGTTAAAACTTACACAGCCATCACCAATTAACCTGGCACTGTGTAAAAAATTATAGATCATCACAGGTTTAAAAACATTTAATTCAAAATGGCCGTTGCTGCCGCCAATGCCAATAGTAACATCATTGCCCATTACCTGTGCGGCAATCATGGTTAATGCTTCGCATTGTGTAGGATTTACTTTGCCCGGCATTATAGAAGAACCCGGTTCATTATCTGGAATATAAATTTCGCCAATACCACTTCTTGGTCCGCTGGATAACATGCGTACATCATTGGCAATTTTCATTAAACTAACAGCAACAGTTTTTAAAGCGCCATGTGCTTCTACAATGGCATCGTGTGCTGCCAGTGCTTCAAATTTATTTTCGGCAGTTTTAAAAGGAAGCTTAGTGAGTTTTGCAATATGCTTTGCAACATTAACATCATAATTTGGCGGTGTATTAATTCCTGTACCAACGGCAGTGCCACCCAATGCAAGCTCACTTAAATGCGGCAATGTATTCTTTATGGCTCTTAATCCATGATCTAGCTGCGATACATAGCCACTAAACTCCTGGCCTAATGTTAGTGGCGTAGCATCCATAAAATGGGTGCGGCCGATCTTTACAACTTTTTTAAAAGCTCTCGCTTTTTTATCTAAGATGTTTCTAAGTTTTGTAATACCCGGAATAGTAGTTTCTATTAAAATCTTATATGCAGCAATATGCATTGCTGTTGGAAAAGTATCATTACTGCTCTGGCTTTTATTTACATCATCGTTGGGATGTAGATATTTTTCTTTATCAGATAATTTACCACCGTTAAGTACATGGCCACGGTAAGCCACCACTTCATTTACGTTCATATTACTTTGGGTACCGCTGCCCGTTTGCCAAACTACCAAAGGGAAATAATCATTTAGTTTCCCTTCTAAAATTTCTTTACAAACCCTGCCAATTAAAGCAG